>DASZVV010000055.1:0-25106 GCA_035546955.1 Bryobacteraceae bacterium | reverse complement strand
CAGATGATCTCGAAGTTCGGTACCTGCCCGGCCGCATCCATCCGCTGAAATTCCGGTATCCAGTAATCCACTCGGTACTGATCCGGAATCCCCAGATTGAAAGGCGGATAATGCGGATCCATGATCTTCGCTGCTGACGGGATATCGGAGCTTACATGCACCGCGTCGTCCGGCACCACGCAGCTCGTCTTCGGCGCTTTCCCTTCCTTGCACATCGCCGTGTTGTAAAAATCGCTCCACGTGTAGCTCGAGCCATCGTCTTTCTTTGCGATCTTCGCCCCGTCGCTCCACTCGCCGTACAGCCGCACCGTCAGCCCTTTCGCTTCCGCGGACGTCCACAAAAACCCCTTCGGCGTATACGTAAGAGGATCATCCGAATTTCCGCCCGGATACGAACGAATCCAGTCCGGCGACAAAATGTCGTTCGAATAAAACGAGCCCGACATCCCGATCCACGGATGTCCGTCCGCCGACTGCCGGCTCGGCGCATAAACGTTATCGAGCAGCGGAAACCGCTTCACGATCTCATGTTGATTCGGCACCGCCGACGCGAACATCGCGAGCGACGCATCCCCGTTTCCCCATTTCACATCTCCCAGCATCTGATCATAAGTGCGGTTCTCTTTGATGATCAGAAAAACATGCTTGATGAGCGAAGGCTCGCCGATATGCCGCGGCACTGCTACCGCCTCCGCATTCCGGTCGGCATACTGCGGACCCACCTCGATATTCGTCGTCAGGTTCCAGTGGTTGTTATCGAAGACCTGCTTGCTGAAACCCGCCAGTTGCGTCGCGTTCGGCAGTGGGATCAGATTCACCGCTCCCGTATCCACATGCGTGCTGAATCCCGACAGCCCGCCGGACTTCGTCGGAACATGCGAGCCGAAACCCTTATCGTCCGCCACCACCAGTCCCTTCGCCGCCTTGTTCCACGCAATCGAGGTCGGAAAATACCCCGTCGGAATGTACCCGATCACCGGATGCGCGTCCCTCCCCTGCAGATTCACCACCGCAATTGCGTTCGCCTGGCCCAGCGTCACATAAGCCTGCCCATCATCCGTCACCGCAACGCCATTCGGCCCGGACCCGAACACACCACCCGCGATCGGCACGCTGAGATTGATCGTCCGTGCCACCTCATTCTTCTGCAGATCGATCACCGACAAACTGTCGCTGTACGCATTTGCAACATAGAGCTCTGTACCCGAAACCGTCATCCCCGCCGGATGCAGCCCCACCTGAATCGCCTCCGTCTGCTTCTCCGCCGCAAGATCCACCACGGACACGGTACCCGTGATCGCAAACGCATCTTTCTGATCCACCACAATCGGCGTCCCGTCCGAAAGATTCGTGAAGTCTTCGCCGTTCGCCGGACGCCCGCCTTCATTGCTCACGTACGCATACTTGCCGTGGATCACCACGCTGTTCGGCGCATTTCCCACCGGAATCTGCGTCACCAGCTTCGCGGGCGATGCCGAAAGATCGATCACCCCCAGCGTGTTCGCCGCATTCAGCGCCACATAAGCGCGCTTCCCGTCCGCGGACACCGCAATCCCGCCCGGATTGATCGACTTCGCGTTGTGATACGGCTTTCCCGCCGGCGGAGGCGGCAGTTCCACGCTCTGCCCGTTCGTCAACTGCCCTGTCTGTGGATCCACACTCGCAATCACCACATGGTTGTCGTCCTGGCTGAAAAATAAATTCTTGCCGTCCGCCGAATACGTGATTCCTGTGAACGATCCAGCCTTGCTCGGCACAGACTCCGTGCCCCGCATTGCCGTTGGCGTAAAGCGCTGCAGCACCTGCCCGGTCGAAGTGTTAAAAACGATAATCGGCTGCGGCGAACCCATCAGCAGCACGGCTGCCGTGTCCGTCTTCCGATTCGGATTCAGCGCAATCGCCTTCGCCCGTACCGGCGATCCCAGATCGATCATCTTCCCCGCCGGCGTCAGCGTCTGATTGTCCGACGCCACCACCGACCCATCCGTCTGCGGACCCACCGTCCGCTCCGAATTCTGGGCGTGCAGCAAAGCCGAGCCCGCAATCAGGGCAACCAAAAATATTTTCTGCATGCCCTCTATTTTCGCCGACTTTGATCCCGGGGGAAATTACAGTTCTATGTATTTTTCTGCGCCATCTCAATCACAATCCGGCCGGTGTTCTGATGCGTTTCGGCGCGCCTCAAAGCCCTGGCGCATATCGACAGTTCGAAGGGCACAAGTCACGAAGGCGCCGTCCTTCCGCAGCGCTCTCCGCCCGGCCTTCTCCACGTCGCGCCCACCGTGTCGAGGACACGATCCACCGGCGATTCGCTCATTGCGGACAGCACGCCGTCCCACGGGTTCCCGTGATGGTCGATTACGAGCGAGCAACCCAGCCGCTACCCAAGGTCAGCGTGTGCCGCGCTGCAGATCCCGATAACGCGGGCTCCCGCGCGTACGCGAGTTGCACCGCCATCCCGCCGATTCCTCCCGTAGCCCCGACAATCACAACGCGCATTCCAGCGCGGAGTTGAAGCGATGAGTGGCGGATTGCGCCACCAGGCAGGAACCCCGCAGGCCGCGGCCAGGGGAAGTCAATCGTTTTCGGTTTAGTCGTGAGCCGGCGTTCGTCGATCGCACAGGCCTCCGCCCACGTGCCTCACCCGCGAAATGGCGGGGCAGCGCGGAAACCCGCATCGCCCGTGCGCAGCAAGCGAACATCGCGCCCAACCTTCGTTACGACTCCCGCCAGATCATGCCCATTGGCGAGACGCCGAAGCACAAGTGCCTCTGGTGCACGCCGCTCGCCACGGCTGAAGAGAAATTACCGATAGAGGGTGTTTCAGCGGGCGGGCTGACCATACCATCCTCACCGCCGCGCCTTCCAAACCGGATACCGAACCCCGGAAAGCCGGTTGATGCAGAAAGCCTGGGCAGTTAACAGCACGACCGCCGCTTCAATCACCACCAGATAGGCCGGTCTCGCGATGATGCCCAGCGAAACGATCAAGGTCGTCGCGCCCGCCGGCGGATGGCTCGCCTTCAGCAGAATCATAAGCGCCCCCGTTGCGGCCAGCGAGAGCGCCGCCGCCACGATTCGCGGCCAGTCAAGCCCGTGAACCGCCGGCGCCCCTGGATACCGGAGGCCCGCCAGCCGGTACGCTCCGTAACCGCACGCCAGCCCGATCGCGTGCCCCACCAGAGTATTGTGCGGGCTCGAAGCCTCCGCTCGCGGTGAAAAGAAAAGAAGGTACGCGGTCGGTCCGAGCGATGGAAAAACAAACGGGACGCCCGTCACCACTGCCACCAGCGCAAGCAGCCCGATCGTAATAAACCCGTTCACAAAAACGTAAACGGCCCACACGACCGGCGCAGGCAGCGGCCGCACCACCCGCCCCGCGCCCGCGCGCTCGAATAAGCCGACTACATGCTGAAGCTCATGCGCGGGAATAGCCGGCGGGCCCGCGGATGGGTCATGTAAAGCCATAACCCATCCCCCCGCAATTTGAATGCGAAGCGTGTTAGCCGATGGCCACGGGCGCCGACGATCCCGGTACCCCGTGTTGCCAGTGCCGCAGCCGGAAGCCCAGCGCCACCAGCACAGCCCCGAAAATAAACGCGTATGCGCCGAACCAAAGCGTCACTACGATAGCCCCCGCAAGCGGAACCGCGGCAACGAGAATTCCGAAAATAATCGATACGACCCCGGCGAGCCCGAGCAGCCATTCACCCGTGATGTGCCTTCTCAGGCGGATCGCCGCCGCAATCTCCGCAATCCCCGTGATTACGGCCCAGGCCGCGATGATATAAACCAGCACAATCGCGGTGATCAGCGGCCACACGAACGTCGCGATTCCCGCCAGTATGCCGGTGATGCCTTCGAACATCAGGCTGCCCCACCGTTCGTGAGCCCCCACCGCCCGAACCGCGCCCGTGAGGCTCACAGCTCCGTCAATCAAGGCGTATGCCCCGAACAGCAGCACCAGAAAACCCAGGGTAGCCCCTGGCCGCGCGAACGCCAGCACCCCCAATGCAATACCCACGAGCCCGCGAATCACGAGCAGCCACCAGTCTCTAGCCAGCACGAAATTCATAAGACACACTCCTGCACCGCTTCAAGGAAAGGTGCGTTCCTTGAGTTGCAGTTTCCGCTCCACTGTGGCTCTGAATCCCGCCGGGGAATCCGTGTTCACCCGCGGCTGAATAGCCTTCCGCGTGTTCGCCGGCACAGCAGCAGAGCTGCCGGTACAGTCAACAGGGTTGTGAATGCATTCGAAAGCACAAGCGAGTGAAACGTCAGGTGCCAGACATCGAGCAACTGCGCTCCCAGCCAGTCGGTTCCGAAAGTCGCGAGAGTCTTCAGGCTCAGCAGGATCGCCATCCCGAGGCCTTCGCTTCCGCGCGGTGCGGCGCGCAGCGTCAGATCCAGCAGCGCCAGTTCCGCGAGCGTATACCCGAAGCCGTTGAAGCCTTCGATCATCTGCGCATGCGTGACAGTCGTATAGAAAAGATAGCCGAGGTCCGCCAGCGTCCCAAAAATCAGGCTGGAAACCAGCAGCGAACGGAAAGAAAACCGCGCGCTGAAGATGCCGTACATCACCGCCGCGACCACCCCGCCCGCTCCGGAGAGCAATTGCAGAAAGCCCTGGGTCTGGGTGGCAAGGTGCAGATCATTCTGCTGCTTGTAAAAAATCGCCGTGTTCAGGCCAGGGGCAATATAGAACAGCAGCGTGATCCCTCCGGCCGCCCACAGGAGTCCGGATTTTCCCGCGGCCGCGATGCTCCCGGCGGCTCTGCTGAATACCGTCTCGGGAGAAGGCGGGAGACGCTCTTCGCGCATCAGCAAAAACGCGGCGGGCGCCAGCGGCAGCAGGAAAGCCGCGCAACTGAAAGCAGTCCAGCCAAACGCCGCAGTCGCCAGATATCCCGCCACCGGTCCCACAATCACCAAACAGGTCTGCTCGATAAACCCGCGAACCGCCGCGAGCCGTCCGGTGCCCGCCAGCGCCTGAGCTGCTTCCGCCATGTAGGCGGCGAGCGCGGAACTTGCCAGAACCATGAAGACCGTAATAATGGTGCAGACCAGCAGCATCCATTTGTATTCATGGGGCACGTAAGCCAGCGCGACCCACGCGAGTGCGCCCAGGAGCGCTCCCGTCGCCATGTAGCTCGCGCGCCGTCTGCCGAACAGGGGGAAGGCGTCCGTGAGTAATCCCGCGATCGGCTTGAAGTACCACGCCAGCCCGGCCCAGAAGAAAAAAGCGGCGTTGGTGGCGCGCGTAACGTGAAGCTCATTCTTCAGAAGGTTTTGCAGCGGCAGCCGGCCAAGGAAATGAGGCTGCGCGAACGTGGTTGCGAAAATGCCGATTGCCACCAGGCTTGTTGCCCTCGAGAGATTCGGTTCGCCGGAAGTCTGTAGTTTGGCGGCGCTGCTGGCCATGCTGATTCCCCGATGCGACTGCGTGATACTAGCATACGGCCCGCGCGATGTCAGTCCTTTCACCCCACTTACAAACGCCGGAAAAGTCAGTCTTTGGTTATGACGGTTTGTTAACTATCAGCCGATTACGGCTATAGGCGTACCGCCGTACCGGCCCGGAATAGACCTCCCATTAGTTAGTCAGAGTTTGCGCGCCGCCCGTTATCATTGGGTTCGCAAACTCCGGCAAATACAGGCTGGCGTGCTCCCGCAAATCTGCTGCGCCGCTGTGAGCTATATAACCAACGGCTCTTTCCCTTGCAGTACGGGCCTTCTTGGATTACCCCGCAACATGGCCGATAAAGGTGGAGTACCTAAACGAGATGTGAGGGGCGATGAAGATTTACACGAAAAATACGACGCGGTTGCTGAGATCAATCGCGACCCTGTCGCTGGCGATGGCCTGCACGGATTCAACCGTCTGGGGAGCGGGGAGTGATAGCAAACTGGCTCCGGATCTCCAGTCTCTCAATCCGTCAGCCAACGTCGATGTAATTGTCACCTGGAAGGCTTCTCCCTCCGCTGCGGAAGACCAGCGGATGACGCGCTTCGGCGGGGCCGTACGCGCTCGAATGCGCAACATCCGGGCTGCCCACTACTCACTTCCCGCATCCGCTCTCCAGACGCTCGCTGCTGACGATAATGTCGCCTACATTTCTCCCGACCGTGTCGTCTCCGCGCACCTCGATCAGGCGGACGCCACCGTCGGCGCGGATCTCGCGTATCAGTTCAGTCTTGATGGCAGCGGTGTTGGCGTCGCCATCATCGACAGCGGCATCGGCTATCACGACGATCTGAAGGGCACTGTCGTCTACGAGAAAAGCTGGGTCGGTAACACCGACGATCAGTTCGGGCACGGAACCGCCGTTGCCGGCGTCATCGCAGGTACGGGAGCCGACTCCACCGGCCGTCAATTCAGCCGTACATTCAAGGGACCTGCGCCGGGTGTCAATCTGCTCGATCTTAAGGTGCTCGATCCCAGCGGCAACGGCCGCGTCAGCGACGTGATCGCCGCCATCGATACCGCAATCGCACTTCGCGATAAATACAACGTCCGGGTCATCAATCTCTCCCTCGGCCAGCCGGTCTACGAGAGCTACACCAAAGATCCTCTGTGTCAGGCCGTCGAACAGGCGTGGAATGCCGGCATCGTTGTGGTTGTTGCGGCCGGAAATTACGGACGCAATAATCCGGCCACCACATACGGTTATGGGACCATCACCTCGCCCGGAAACGATCCCGATGTGATTACGGTCGGGGCCATGAATGACGAAGGTACCTTTACCAAATCGGATGACGTCATCACGAGTTACAGTTCGAAAGGACCCACGCTCTTCGACACGATCGTCAAGCCCGATATTGTCGCGCCGGGCAATCTGATCGATACCACTCTCGCCCCGAACAGTCAGTTAGTCAAACAGTACCCCACCATGGGGATTCAGAATTATCTGTATCAGTACAACGGAAATAGAGACTTCAGCACAAAATATCTCCAAATCAGCGGCACCAGCCTGGCCACACCTCTCGTGAGCGCCGCCGCCGCGCTGATCCTGGAGCAGCATCCTTCGTTCACGCCCGATCAGGTTAAAGCCCGGCTGATGAAAACTGCCTGGAAAAACTTCCCCGATACCAGTTCTTACACCGACCCCACCACGCATATCACTTACAAAGAGCAATACGATATCTTCACGGTCGGCGCAGGTTATCTGAATGTGGATGCCGCCCTGTCGGATAACGATGTTCCGCGTGCATGGCTGAGCGCGGAATCCCCTTCCGCCGTGTTTAATCCGTCCACCACAAAAGCAACGCTCGTGAATGGGGACAACGTGATCTGGGGGTCCAATATCATTTGGGGCTCGAATGTCATCTGGGGCTCGAACGTCATCTGGGGCTCGAATATCATTTGGGGCTCCAATATCATCTGGGGCTCGAATGCATTGCCGCTCAACGCGCTCAATATCATCTGGGGCTCCAATATCATCTGGGGTTCCTCAGTGCCATCGGCGGCTTCCATGCCCGGTGCCGGAGCATCCGGTGCCGGTAATGGCCAGACGCTGGGGCCCGGCAGCACCAGTTCAAATGAAACTGCCGATTACGCCACAAGCGATGGCGACAGGTAGAACAAGATGCTCAAAACGACATCGACCCGAATGTTTCTGGCAATGGTGTGCTTGATCGGCTCGGCAGCCTTCGTGTCGTCGATCAGTCATCTCGCCGTACCCCAACCCGTCGAATTCATCTGTTACTGCGTCATCGCTCTGCTCGCGGCTACGCTGAAAGTCCAGCTTCCCGGCATCAATGGAAGTCTGACCGTCAGCTACGTGCTTGTGCTGATCGGTTTCACCGATCTCTCAGTCCCTCAATGTCTGGTTGCCGGTGTGATGGCTGCGGTAGTCCAGTGCCTCGTAAATACGAAAAAGCGGCCCGGTTTTCTGCAGGTGCTTTTCAACGTTGCCAACGTCGCAATATCCATCGTCGGCAGCGGAGCCGTCTTCTCCTCCACCCTGCTGCAATCCGCCGGCATCGGTCTTCTGATGCGCCTCACATTTTCCGCCGTCGCTTATTTCCTGCTGAACACCTTCGCGGTCACCGCCATCATCTCTCTCACGGAATCGCGGCCCATGCTTCGTCTCTGGCGTGAATGCTATTTGTGGGCTTTCCCGTTCTTCTTTGTCGGCGCGGGATTCGCGTGGGGGTTCCATCGCCTTGCCCTCCTCTTTGGCTGGCAGGTGGCCATACTCGCGCTCCCCGGCGTCTATCTTCTCTACGGCGCTTATCACTTCTATCTCCGCCGTCTGCAGGCGGAAAAGACGCATGCGGTCGATATTGCAGCCCTCCACCTTCGCACAATCGAAGCCCTGGCCATGGCCATTGACGCCAAAGATCAGACCACTCACGATCATCTTCAGCGCGTTAAGGTTTACGCCGCGGAAATTGCCCGGGAGCTCAAACTCCCCCGCCTCGAGACGGAAGCTCTCGAAGCTGCCGCCATGCTGCACGATATCGGCAAGCTCGCAGTCCCGGAGCACATTGTCTCCAAACCCGGTAAGCTCACGCCCGAAGAATTCGAGAAGATGAAGATCCACCCCATCGTCGGCGCGGAAATTCTGGAGCGCGCGCAGTTCCCCTATCCGGTCGTCCCCATGGTCCGTTCCCACCACGAGAAATGGGACGGCACCGGCTACCCCGATGGCCTCATGGGCGAATCGATTCCTATGGGCGCGCGCATCCTCGCCGTAGTCGATTGCCTCGACGCCCTTGCCTCGGACCGCCAGTACCGCAAACGCATCCCGCTCGACGATGCGATGAATGTGATTGCCTCCCAGTCCGGCATCAGTTTCGACCCGAAAATTGTCGCCATCCTGCAGCGCCGCTACAAGGATTTCGAAGCGATCGCGCAGCGTACCCCCGTGCAGGTGATGGCCCGCTCTTCGAATACTGTCGTCGTGCGCGGCCAGGGGCCCGCCGCCGGTTTCGAGGAAAGTAGCGCCGGTTCCTCGCAATCCGCCAAGATCGACTTCCTCACTTCCATCGCCGCCGCCCGCAAGGAAGTGCAGACTCTCTTCGAATTGTCTTCGGATCTCGGATTATCCATCTGCCTCAACAACACGATGTCGATCTTCGCTTCCAAGCTCAAGACGATCATCCCCCACGATTCTATGTGCGTCTTCGCCATTCGTGACGGCATCCTGCATCCCGAATACGCGGCCGGCGAGGATCACAACGTCATCGCCGCCCTCCGCATCCCTGTCGGCGAAGGTCTTTCCGGCTGGGTCGCGCAGAATAATTCGCCGGTGATCAACGGCAATCCCGCGGTCGAGCCTGGTTATCTGAATGACCCCACCATCCTGATGAACCTGAAATCAGCGCTCGCCATTCCGCTCGAAGAAGACGGCAGCGCGATCGGCGTCCTCAGCCTCTACTCGCGTAAAGCGAATGCATTCAGCCGCGATCATCTCCGCATCCTGCAGGCGATCGGCCCGCGCCTCAGCGTCGCTCTGAGCAATGGCCGCAGACTGAGCGAAGCCGAAGACAACGCCGTGACCGACTATCTCACCGGCCTTCCCAATTCCCGCTCGCTCTATATCCACCTCGATGCCGAGCTCGCCCGCGCGCGCCGCACCGGCGATTCGCTCGGTGTCCTGTTCTGCGATCTCGATGGTTTCAAGAAGGTCAATGACGAGTACGGTCATCTCGAAGGCAATCGGGCCCTCAAAGTCGTGGCCGACTCCCTTCGCGATTGCTGCCGCAACTACGATTACGTTGCGCGCATGGGCGGCGATGAATTCGTCATCGTGCTCCCCGGCATGGACGAGGCCGAGATGGAACAAAGCATCTGGCGCTTCCGCACCGCCGTCGAAATGGCGGGCCTCGAAGCCGCTTTCAATGGACTGTCGCTGAGCGTCGGCTCCGTGATCCTCCAGCCCGATGCCATGGCGGATGACGCCGACACCGTCCTCGCCGAAGCCGATCGCCGCATGTACGCCAACAAATGGCGAAGAAAAGCGATGTTCCCGGCTGATTTCCATTCCCGCGCGGCCTAGAGGCAGCCATTCGTGCAGCCGGAACACTGGTCCGCATCGTGCATCACCTCAAAGCGAGGTGATGCGGATGCGCGGGCTTTCTTTGGCGCTTTTGACAACACTCGCCGCAATCAGTTTGGGATGTGCCGGAAGAAACGCGCGTGTCGGCTTTGCCGTCGGTCTCGGGGCCGCGCCGATTTGTCCTTATGGATACTTCGAGGAACCGCCCTATGACTGTGCGCCTTACGGCTACTACGGGCCGGAATGGTTCAATAACGGTCTCTTCATCGGAGCCGGCCCCTGGTTCCACGGGCGCAGAGGCTTCCGCGGCCAGATAAATAGCACCTACCGCCGCGACCACGGTTTCACCGGCGCATTTCCCCAGCGCGGCGCCGCACCCGGCCCCGCTATCGAGGCCCGAAACTTCCACGGCAACGAAACCCACGACGGCCGCGGCCACGTAGTCCGGCCAGGCCGGCGCTGAATGCAGCGAATGGATGCGTTGCGGGCCGCCGCGACCCGCGGCATTTAGGGGATGAATCCCGGCCTTTCTAAGTGCCGCCCCCTATAGCCTGACAATTCACTCAAACCCTACGATCAAAGTTGCGCCCGCTTCTCCGCTTCCTGGCGCTTGCGATTCCTTCTCTCTTCGCCGTTCACCATCTCAGTGCGCAGGAATCCGCAAGCACTCTCGCCCATCCGCGCGTCCTCGCCGCGGACTCACCCTCGTCCCTCCCCCCAGCCGCGCGCTACCGTCTCGCCGGAATCCCCGCCTTCCGTCTCAACCCTCTCTCTGCGGAAGAACGCCGCCCGCACGAAAACCGCGGCCTCACCAGCGTCGGCCTCGAGCGCAAAACGGGCGCGCTCACCGGCCGATGGGAAACAGTCTCCCCCAATCAGCAGCTCTGGCGTCTCCGCATCGTCTCTCCCGGCGCCGAGTCCGTCCAGCTTCATTTGCGCAACGTCAATCGCGCCGCCGGAAAACTATTCGTCTCTGGCGCGGAACTGACCGCCCCGGACCGCACCCTCTGGTCGCCCGCCATCCCCGGCGATGAACTCACCCTTGAGTACGAGCCCCTCCCCGGCGATAACACCCACCACCTCCCCTTCGAAATCGCGGGCCTCGTCCACATCTATGGCCCCCTCACCGCCGCCGCGTCTCCCTCCTGCTATGTCGATGTCGCCTGCAGCCCCAATCCCCGCGCCGATTCCGTCGGTCTCATCACCTTCACCAATCCGGATGACCAGGCCACCTACGCCTGCACCGGAACTCTCGTGAACATCGCCAGCGCCTCCGCCCAGTTCGAAGCCGTGCCGCTCTTCCTCACCGCCGGCCACTGCATCGCCTCGCAGGACGAAGCTTCTAGCGCCCCCGTCACATTCCACTACCAGGCCGCCACCTGCGGCGGATCCACCAGCGCTCCGGAGTCGTTCGCCATGCCGCCCGCCACCCTCCTCGCAAACACCTCGATGGGAGCGGGCGATCACGCCCTGCTCCAGCTCTCGCGCTTCCCCACGGACAGCCTCACCGAGCCCGTTCTCGCCGGCTGGAGCACCGGCGATCTCCCGCAAACCGGCCTCTTCAGCCTCCACCACGTCGGCGGACTCCTCATGAAGGAAAGCCAGGGCTACCGCCTTCCCGACGCAGATGCCACGGTCGAAGGGACATTAGCGCCTGCCGATCAGTACTATCAGGTCGGTTTCTCCTACGGCGCCTCGGGCCAGGGCGCTTCCGGCGCCGGCATTTTCGATTCGTCCGGAACGCTTTTCGGAACTCTCAGCTACGGCGCTCCGGGAGCTTGCCAGATGGCCGCGGGTTTCGGACGCCTCTCCTCCGGCTTCGATTCGCTTGCTCCCTGGCTTTCCGGTACGCAGGGCGGAGTCGGGGTTGCCGGTCTGACCTCGCCCGCCGCGGGCTCCGCCCTTGATTCTCTGACGCCCTTGTTTGTCTGGAATGATGTGCCCGCGGCCTCTGGCTACACCCTCAACGTGGGTACCCAGGGCCCGGGAAGCGGCGACGCCTGGTCCACAGCCGAGGGCGCAGCCGGCTCGGGGAATTCGACCTCCCAGCAGGCGCAGTTGCTCCCCGCTACCGTAACCAACCTCTGGGTGCGGCTCACCACGAACTTTTCTTTCGGCTCCTGGTATAACGACTACGTCTATCGGCCGCCGCCCTCGGAATCGTACATCTATCAGCCGCCGCCGGGCTCCACCCTCAATGGCCAGATCTCGTGGACGCCCATGCGCGCCCTCAGCTACACCCTCACCATTGGAGACACCGGACCCGGATCGGCCGACCTCTTCTCGCAGGTCATCCCCAACTACAAAGGAGCCAGCCTCAGCGTCTCGCCCAGCCTCCCGGCTGACGGACGAAAGCTCTACGTCCGTCTCGCATGGACGACGCCGGCTGGATCGGGATACAAGGACTACAACTACACCGCCGTGTTCGCGCAAACCGCGGTCCGGATGATCCGCCCTCAGGTTGGCGGCGTGCTCCCGGCGGGCGACGTCACTTTTCAGTGGAGCTCCGTACCCGGAGCGCTCAGCTACGATCTGAGCGCCTCCTCGAATAACTGGAGCGCGAAGGTCGATGGCCTTACCGGAACGAGCGCGACGATCCCGGGAATTCCCGGCAACGGCCAGCAGGTCTGGGTGACGGTCGTATGGCACATGCCGATGCTGGCCCAGGGAGGGCTCCAGGAATTTGTCTACACGGCTTCGCCCGTGGGAAATCTGCCGCCGTCCATCACGAGTGCGTATCCCAAATTATCCGCGGGTGCGTGGGTGAGCGTCTACGGGAACAATCTTTCGCAAACCACGCGGAGCTGGACCGCCGCCGATTTTGTCGATGGCAAACTGCCCACGTCGCTCGATGGCGTCTCCGTCCAGGTGAATGGCCAGAATGCGTATGTCAGCTACATAAGCCCCGCGCAGATCAATTTCCTGGCCCCCGCCTCCTGCTGTCAGAACGGCTCGGCGATTACGGTCACGAGCCCCTTGGGGACCGGCACGCGCTCGTTAAACGATGCGGACATTTTCGCCCCTGGCCTCTTCACCCTCCCCCAACTCGGCGGCATGTACGCGGTCGCGACTTTTCCCGATGGCGGTATCGAAGGCCCCGCCGGTCTGCTCGGCGACTCCGCGCCGACCCGCCCGGCCGCAGCCGGAGACGTCATCACCCTGTGGGCCTCCGGACTCGGCCAGACCAACCCCGCCTATCCCGAGGGACAGTTGATCACCCAGCCCCTGCCGCTCGCGAACAACGTGACGGTCCAGATCGGCGGCGCGACCGCCCAGGTCGACTACGTTGGCCTCATCGAAGCCGGCCTCTACCAGATCAACGTCCACGTCCCGAACGTCCCCTCCGGTGACGAGCCCGTCTCCATAAGCGTCGGCCAGCTCAAGTCTCCCGCTCCGCTTTATATATCGGTGCAGTGAAACGCGCGCACTTCGGCACTTCGGCGGATCCAAGTTGAGCAACTCACGGAGGAGGCACTTCATTCATGAACCTTTGGACAAAATCTCTAGAATAGGCGGTATGAATCTTCAGATTCCTGACGACCGGCGCTCGCTGATTGTGAGGTCAGCAGAGGACAAGTACACCGCCAGCAGTGCCCGAACCGAGGAGATGGACGTTATCAGGAAATCGCGACGTTCTTTTGCAGCGTCATCGATAGAATTTAGAATCCATACTTTTCTTTACGCAGGTTGAAGGCGGCTTCGCCACCTTCCATGATGCGTTTGATGGCGTCACGGGCAGGAACCATGTCAATCGCACCCTCGCCCGCTATGGTGCCGCGCGACTGGTCGCCGGCGGCTCGATGATCGCACCACGCCACGAGTTCAGCATCTCCGTTCACAACAAGGTTCGCGTTGTGACTCGCGAAGATGATCTGCCGCTTCTGCTTGGCCCGCCAGATCTGCTCCACGATCTCGATCATCACGGGATTGTCAAGATCTTCTTCTGGTTGGTCGATGATGAGAGGCGGACCGTCCTGATTGAGAAGCGTTTTAAGAAGCGCTGTCGCCTGCTGCCCCGCGGAAGCGTTGCGGAAGGCGATGTACTCTCCTTCGCGCGCGCGATATTCAAAGATCGGCAAACTGCTGATGGCCGTGAGAGACAGCGCCAGCCATTCTTCTTGATTCAGACTTCGTGTGACGCGATCAAGGTCACCTGCGGAAAAACCAGCTGCAACTAACGCCGGTGTTTCGGGTCTGCGCTCTGGACCCTCGCGTTCAGTATCGATCTCCGCGAGCTTTTCGAGGTCTTCGAGTAAGGCGTTCCACAGCCGCCCCGTGCCATCTCCGGCAGTTGTTATGACCTCGCCGATCTTTTCGATTTTCCCACCCTGTATACGAGATCCACTCAGGGCTTGGCGCAGGCCATTCACAAAATCCGTACTGTCGGCGAAGCGCCGCAATTGCGCCCGAATCGCCCCGCCTGAGTTCTGCGTGAGGGTTTTGCACTGGGCATCGAGCAAATCATCGCGTTCCTTTAACAGCGCCTCCCATCCATGGCGTTCGGTACGGTACGCCGTCTCCGCTGAGGCTAGACCCCGTAGTTCATCGCGCATTCGCGCCGTTTCGCGTGCTTGCGTCGCGAGTTGATCTTCGATCGTTTGGAGCTGTTTCATTTTCTCCTTATGCGCGGATGATCTAACCGCCGCTGAGTCATAGGCACTCCTGAACTCCGCGAGCGCGCCAGTCCATAGTCGCCACGGGCTCGCAGTGTCCCCCATAGCACTTGCGGCGTTAGCCCGCGCCTCAAGAGCCTCAAGGGCCGCTTTCGCGTTCGTCAGCAGCGCCAGGTATTCGTCCTGAGCTCTTTGGAGGATGTCTGACGCGACGTCTGATGGCACAGCGGCTATTTCGCCGAGATGCGAATCGACCAACTCCCGCAGTCCTTGCACGCTCTTTCGTATGGAAGCGATGCCATCAAGCCATGATTGTACAGAGCGGCTGGCGGCATCGAATAACCTGCCGCGCTCAAGCAACGCGCGGTCCTCGATCGTCAACCCCGTAAGGCCCGCCCTGATTGCGTCGGCTTGTTCCGTGAGCGACTTTTCCTCTAGTTCGCGCTGCCTTAGTGCCTGCTCAAGTGTCCTTTGTCGGCGCCGCGTTACATACGATTGCCTCACCCGTACCGCACGCTCGTCGGTCTGACGCTCGATACGTGCAAGCTCTGTTCGAATCGGGGCAGTAATGAATCGCGATAACTCGTCAACGCGCACACTGACATCGCTAAGCTGCTTCTGGCTATAGGCGTGAATCGGAAGGAGCGCCCGCACTTCATCTTCCTGGCATGGCCGAAAGTCATCAGTTCCGATCTTAATGAGGAGGGAGCCGTCTGCACTGCTACGTCGCACAATATGCGGAACGGTGTTTAATTCGAACCGGATCTGTACCGTTGCGTTAACAGGCTTCAGCGTCTGCTCGATGAGGCGGGCGCGCCGCGCCTGATAATTTGGCGTATCTTCGTCGCCCCCTCCGGGCGGCTGATCGCAGAGTGCCCAGCGGAGATATTCAAGGATCGTGGACTTGCCGGTGCCTCGTCCACCGATTAGCGCAGTATATTGCGAGTTAAGTTCCAGATCTATTGGGCCAAGGAAGGTGCTGTTACTGACGCTGATGCTGCCAACAACGACAGCAGGGAGCCTCGGTTGCTCTTGGGACACGCGCGACTCCTGCGCTAGGCATGCTTGGCGCAGAGCTTCCGCAGTCGGAACAGCCCATTTGACCCAAGTTGTGGACTTTCCAAGATCGCGATGGTCTTCGAAGCGGTTGTCTGAGGTTTGAAAACACGCGATCCGCTTGTGTCCCCACTCCTTGTTCCGTCCAGCGAGGATTTCGCGCTTACCCTCACCCAGTTTTGTTAGATCACCGTCCATATATCCGCCCACGCATGGCATTTCCGTGTATTTTCCTGCTTGTCCCTTGCGGATAAGAGAAAACTGGCCGTTCTCGCCGACGTGGGGCAGGATAATGTAACGCTCCTTCAGGTACGTATGTTTGTCTAACTCGCTCCTCAGTTGAAGCAACGAGTGCACGGTGTGTAATCTCTCGATCTGAGCGCTTTTGGATTGCGCGCCGGGGCTCGGATTAATCGCTAAGGCCGTCATGGCAAGGGCAAAGAGATCCTCGGGGAACTCTGCGTCGAAAATTAGGAGTGCCTGGCACGGTACGCCCAGCGTCAGTTCCATCCCTGGAAACACGACAAGTTGGCGTTCGACAGGAATAGGGTTGCCCTTGCCATCGGTTTCATCAGTGGCGGCTCTCCGTATAAACGACACAAAGGCCATGTCATGGTGATCCGTCACGGCGATCCCCTGAAGCCCACGTTCACGGCATGCCTGCACTAGGCTGGTGGCGTAGTTGCGGCGTTCCTCGTCAGTCACGCACGCTGCGCCAGTCCAGTTAAGGTCGCGGGGCGTATGAACCTGAAAATCACACTTATAGAAATGAGCGCCCTTATCCATCGTCTTTATTCACCTGCTTTATATCGCTGCGGCGAACGCTTTATCGCTGGCGAAAATTGAGTTTGAAAAAATATTGTCCCACTTTCAAGCTCAACGACGCCATGGCCGCAATTGAGGTAGCTCACTCCAACCGGCAATGCCACCGCAACACCGGATCATAATCCTCCACCCGCAAATACCGGTCCTCCGCCCCAACCGGCCTCCGCCGCGCCCGCAACTCCTCCCGCAAAGCCGCCTCCGCCAATCTCTCCTCCACCGTCTTCTCCCTACTGCTCTCAAAGCAATCGTCGCGTTCCTTCCCGCACATACTCCCTCCCTTTCGCGCTCCAGCAAGCCAGCGCCAGCGCCATCACCAGATCGTCATGCTCCCCTTCGCCATCCGCCCCCACGCGGCGGCGCCCGCTCGCACTCACCCGCGTCCGCACCTCCATCAATTCCTTCTGCAGCCGCGCCCCTTCCCGCAGATTCCCGATCGTCAGTTGCCCGTTCTCCAGCAGCACCAGCAGCTCCGCCATCAGATCCTGCTTCGGCACCACATCGCCCGACGCCCGCTCCCCGCCCGAAATCACCACCGCACGCACCGGACACCCCAGCTGCGCCGCGTTCAGCATATCCACCACCGGCGCCCCCACTCCCGTCGCATCCACCGTCAGCGTGCACCGCCCGTGATACAGGTCGTCGGACCGCACAATCTCCCGCACCCGCGCCACCACCGCCGGATACGGCGTCCCCAGCGCCAGCCTCTCCGCATACCGCACCGATATCCGCTCGAACGCCGTCCCCGCAAACGCCCGACGATTCTCCACCCGCTCCACCACAACCACCGCCGTATGATCCCGCTTCTGCCCCAAATCCAAGCCAGCAAAAAACATATTTTTGTTCTTATCTGTGTTGATCTGTGTTCATCTGTGGCCATGAATTCTTAATTCAGGAACACTCAAATCCACCGCCGCCTCAATCAGCTTTTTATCGAAATACTCCGTCCCATCCCCATGGAACTCGCACAGATACTCCTGCGCGAACACATCGCTCGTCATCGCCCCGCGCTCCCCCTCCAGAAATCGCGCCGAAATCCGCGGACACTCCGTCGCCTTCACGCTCACCCGCATCCACTCCTCGCTCGTCCCGCTCGCATTCACCCACGTGTCATAGAAAAATCCCGTCTGCCCGCACGGCGTGCTCATCATCCACAGATCGCCCTCCCCCACCGCCAGCATCGGCCGCAGCGCCCGATACATCTCATCCGGCACCCGCGCCGCCTCATCGATCACAATCAGCGACACCGCCGAAAACCCGCGCACCGTCGCCTCCGTTCCCGGCAGCCCGACAATGCGCGAGCGATTCGGCAGCAGCAATGAAATAGCGTTGTCCCCGTCGCCGCGTGGACGAATTCCGAGACGCCGGGCCAGATCCGAAGCCTTCCGCAGGAACTCCGCGCTTTGCCGTTCCGATGGACTGGCGACCAGCACCAGACTTTCCGCCTGCGTGTATGCGCGATGCACAGCCTTCGCGGCCGTCACCGTCGACTTCCCCCACTGCCTCGAACAATTCAGAATTCCGCGCTTCGCACTCGATTCGAGAACCGCCAGTTGTTTCTCATCCGGATGAAACCCCAGCCGCGACCGCACAAACGTCGCAACGTCCATCTCCTCCGGCGCAACCGGCCCCGCCACCTGGTGAGTCCAGTTGAAAGTGCCAAAACGACTCACGCATCATCATTACCACGCTGCGCAAAAAAATGCAGGCGCGGAAATATCTATGTGCTTGAAGATGCGTCGCTTATTGGAACGAAAATTCCTGAACAGATCACCCGCCGCACCTCCACCCGCGCCCGTTGAAAATTCACCAGCAAACAAAGTCCGAATCCCGAAACCCGCAAATAGTTCAGACACTGAGCCATGTGTTCTCTGCCCAGACACTCCACGCACTTCAACTCCACAATCAAAGCGTCCTCCACCAAAAGATCCGCAAAATAATCCCCCACCCTCTGCCCCTTATAACTCACCGAAAAAGGAGCCTGCGCCGCCACCCGAATCCCCCGCAGAGCAAGCTCCCGCATTAAAGCCCTCTCATAAACCTTCTCGAGAAATCCCGCCCCCAACGTATTCGCCACCTCATAAACCGCCCCAATCACTCTCTCACTCAACGCATTCAACGCATCCCGATCAAAGGATTTTGTCTGATCTGTGTTCATCTGTGTTTATCTGTGGCCAGTCACAAGATTTTTTCTCAATAATTCCAACAACATAGCCCCAAAACGCTCTGCCCACTCCCGTATAATTCCTGAACGTATGCCGCTCTCTGACCGTAAACTCGCCGCCAATCGCATCAACGCCACTAAACCTCGCCGGCATTCCCGGCGCAGATCCTTCCTCTCAGGCGCCATCCTCCTTCCCCACGAATCTTCCAGCCGCTTCGCCGCCCTCTTCGACTCCTTCACCGCCGAATACAACCCGCAGGACTCCATCGAACGCATCCTCGTTGAAAAAATGACCGTCGCCCACTGGCGCCTCCTCCGCATCTGGTCGCTCGAAACCACCGGCCTCGCGGACGAAACTCGTCGCCAGCGCGAGGCTCACCCCACGGAAAATCCGCCCACCCACACCCTCCGGGCGCTCCACGCCATCAGCGACACCCATCGTCACTCGGACCTCCTCGGCCGCCACGAACGCCGCTATGACCGCGAGTTCTACAACGCTCTTCGAGCCCTCAAACAACATCGCGAACAGAAAATGGAGAAAAACTCACTCGTAGCCACCGAACTCAATGAATCCAAAGAACCGGCCCCCAGGGAGATCCCGCCCGTAGCCACCGATAGCCACCACTTAGCCACGCCCGAGCCACCGCAACCCAAATAGTTTGACCCACGCACTATAGAATAGGAACCGGTCATGAAAATCGTAGACATCCGGGCCACTACCGTTACGGTCCCGCTCGAAGCCCCTCTGCGCCACGCCAACGGCTGCCACTGGGGACGCTTCGTCCGCACTATCGTCGAAGTCGAAACCGACACCGGCCTCATCGGACTCGGCGAAATGGGCGGCGGCGGCGAGTCCGCCGAAGCCCTCTTCCGCGCCCTCAAAACGATGCTCGTCGGCCATGACCCCGCTCGCATCGAAGAGATGCGCTTCCTCATCGCCAACCCCACCGCCTCTCTCTACAACAACCGCACACAGGCTCTCGCCGCTCTCGAATTCGCCTGCCTCGATATCCTCGGCCAAACCTGGAACGTCCCCGTCTGCGACATTCTCGGCGGCCGCCTCCGTGATCGCGTCCCCTTCGCCACATACTGCTTCTGGCGTTACGCGAATCCCGAAACCGGCAAGGGCGAAGTCCGCACCCCTGAACAACTCGTCGCCTTCGCCGCCGAAATGAAGCGCCGCTTCGGCTTCACCACTCACAAAATGAAGGGCGGCGTCTTCCACCCCGATTACGAGATCGAAGCCTACCGCGCCCTCGCCCGCGCCTTCCCCGGCGATTCCCTCCGTTTCGATCCCAACGGCGTCCTCTCCACCGAACAGGCCATCCGCTTCGGGCAGGGAATTGAAGGTCTCCGCAATGACTATCTGGAAGACCCGGTTTATGGCCTCAACGGCATGCGCCGCACCCGCCAGATGGTCCGCATCCCCCTCGCCACCAACACCGTCGTCGTTAATTTCGAACAGCTCGCCGCCAACATTCTCGATACAGCCGTCGACGTCATCCTGCTCGACACCACCTTCTGGGGCGGCATCAAAGCCTGCGTCAAAGCCGCCGGCGTCTGCGAAACGTTCCAGATCGGCGTCGCCGTCCACTCCTCCGGCGAACTCGGCATCCAGCTCGCCACCATGCTCCATCTCGGCGCGGTGATTCCCAACCTCTCCTTCGCCGCCGACGCCCACTACCACCACCTCACCGACGACATTATCGAAGGCGGCCTCATGAAATACGAAGGAGGCGCGATAGCCGTACCGGCCGGCCCAGGCTTGGGAGTAAAACTGAATCGAGAAAAACTGAATCAATACGCCGAACTCTACAAGAAATTGGGCGGCTACCCATACGATCGAGACCCGCTCCGCCCGAACTGGTCCCCGCTCGTCCCGAACGACCGCTGGGCCGACCCCAACGACAAACGCATTCCGGATCTGTGTTTATCTGTGTGAATCTGTGGCCAATACATTCAATCTCGAAGGACGCATAGCAGTAGTCATCGGAGCCACCTCCGGCCTGGGCAAAACCTTAGCCGAAGGCCTGCAAACCCACGGCGCAACCGTAATCGCAACCGGAAGGCGCGCCGAACTCCCGTGCGATGTATCCGATCGCGAGTCCGTGAATCGCTTTCGTGACGCGGTTATAGACAAACACGGCCGCATAGACATCCTCTTAAACGCAGCAGGCCAGACGCTCAAAACGCCCGTCGAAGATATCCCCGAACAGGAATGGGATCGCATCTTCAACGTCAGCCTCACCGGAATGTTGCGCACCTGCCAGGCCTTCTACCCGGCGCTCAAAGCCACCGGCCGCGGCCGCATCATCAACATCGCCTCCCTCAGTTCCTATGTCGCCTTCACGAAAGTCGCTGCCTATTGCGCCGCGAAAACAGGCGTCCTCTCCTTAACCCGCAGCCTCGCCGTCGAATGGGCCAAAGACGGAATCTCGGTGAACGCCATTGCCCCCGGCGTTTTCCCCACAGAGCTCAATCGCAAACTGATCGACGGTACCCCGCGCGGCAAAGAACTTCTCATGCGCACCCCCATGGGCCGCTTCGGCAACGCCGAAGAGCTCGTCGGACTTGCCGTTTTGCTTGCATCCGACGGTGCAAGCTTCCTCACCGGACAATGCATAGCCGTCGATGGCGGCTTCCTGGCCTCAGGAGTGAACCAATGAAACTCATCCTCGTCGGATTCCTCGCCTGCATCGCGGCCCGCGCCGAAACCGGACACGACGCATGGCTGCGCTACGCCAAACTCGATCACCCCCCAACCGTCCCCAACTCAGTCACTGTTCTTGGCGCGAACATCCTCGAACAATCCGGCCGTGACGAAGTCGTCCTCGGCATCAAAGGCATGCTGGGCAAAACTCTCACCGTCGAGACCGCCGCCCCGAAAGAAGGCACAATCCTCCTCGGCACTCTCGACGAAATCCGCAAAGCCGCCCCTTCCATCAAACTTCCTGCCAGTCTCGGCCCGGACGCTTTCTGGCTCAAATACAGCGCTCCCAACCTCGTGATTGCAGGCGGCGATGAGCGCGGCGTCCTCTACGGCTCCTTCGCGCTCATGCGGAAAATCGCTCTCGGCGATGACCTCAAATCGCTCGACGAAAAGCAGGCCCCCTCCGTCCCCGCCCGCTGGGTCAACGAATGGGACAACCTCAACGGCACCATCGAACGCGGCTACGGTGGCCCTTCCATCTTCTGGGAACAGGGCCACGCCCGCGCCGATATGACGCGTGTTCGCGAATACGGCCGCCTTCTCGCCTCGCTTGGCATCAACGCCTGCGCTATCAGCAACGTCAACGCCGATCCCAAAATCCTCTCCCCCGATTTCATTCCCGAAATCGCGAAGATCGCCGACGCCTTCCGCCCCTACGGAGTTCACGTCGCGCTCGCCGTCGCCTTCGACAGCCCGAAGCGCATCGGCGGCCTCGACACTTTCGATCCCCTGGACCCCAAAGTCATCGAATGGTGGAAGACCACCACCGACCGGATCTATCAGGGTATTCCCGATATCGCCGGCTTCGTACTCAAGGCCGATTCCGAAGGCCGTCTCGGCCCGAGCGCCTACAAGCGCACTCACGCCGATGCCGCCAACGTCGTGGCCCGCGCTCTCAAACCGCACAATGGCCTTTTCTTTTATCGCGGTTTCGTCTATGACAACCACATGGACTGGAACAACCTGAAGAATGATCGCGCCCGCGCCGCATGGGACAACTTTCACGCCCTTGACGGCCAGTTCGATGACAACGTCGTCATCCAGATCAAGAACGGCCCCATCGATTTCCAGGTTCGCGAACCCGCCTCGCCGCTTTTCGGTGCGCTCGAGAAAACCAGCAAAGCCATCGAGCTCCAGATTACGCAGGAATACAACGGCCAGGCGCACTTCCTCATGGATGAAGTCCCCATGTGGAAAGAAACCCTCGACTTCGACATGCACGCCGCCGCGCAGCCTACGCCGGTGAAATCGCTCGTTCGCGCTTTCGTCGGAGTTTCGAACGTCGGCATGGACGAGAACTGGCTCGGCAACGACATGTCGCAGGTCAACCTCTACGGTTTCGGACGCCTCGCCTGGAATCCTGATCTCTCCGTCAAAGCGATCACCGATGAATGGACTACGCAGACCTTCGGCTCCAACCCGAAAGTTGTCGACACCATCGGCGCTATGCAGATGTCATCCTGGCGGACCTACGAGGACTTCACCGGCCCTCTGGGTCTGCAAACCCTCACCGACATCACCGGCAATCACTACGGTGTTTCCGTCGAAGCTTCGGAGAATAACGGCTGGGGACAGTGGCATCGCGCCGATAAGGAAGGTGTCGGCATGGATCGCACGAGCGCCGGCACCGGTTTCACCGAGCAGTACCACAAGCCCGTAGCCGAGCGCTTCGAAAACCTGCAAACCTGTCCGGACGATCTGCTGCTCTTCTTCCACCACGTGCCCTACACGTACCAACTGCATTCGGGCAAGACCGTCATCCAGTACATCTATGATTCGCACTACCTCGGCGCCGATGAAGTTGCGCGCTACGTCGAAGACTGGAAAACGCTCAAAGGTCTGATCGATGACGACCGCTACGACGCCATCCTGAAGATGCTCGAATACGAGGCCGGACAGGCCGTGATGTGGCGCGATGCGGTCTCGAACTGGTTCCTCCGCGAATCCGGCATCCCCGATACAAAAGGACGCGTCGGCCACTATCCGAACCGCTTCGAAGCCGAATCAATGAAACTCGATGGCTACACCGAAGTCGCCGTCAAACCCTGGGAAGCCGCATCGGGCGACGGCAAAGCCGTACAGTGCAACGCCCCGAAGTGTTCAGCGGCCATGACCTACAGCGGCAGCCCGGGAACGTATGATCTCCACGTCCGCTACTTCGACCAGAACACCGGCAAAGCGAAATACAGCGTCCTGGTCAACGGCAAAGACGTCGGCGACTGGACAGCGGACGTCGTCGTCCCGTCGTTTCGCCTCGACGGCTCGACCTCAACGCGCCATATCGTCAGCAGCGTCGCCCTGAAGCCCGGCGATTCAATCGAAATCGAAGGCGCCCCTGACGGCCGCGAAGTCGCCGCCCTGGATTACCTGGAGATCCATCCGGAAGGAAAATAAGAGTCCAACACAAAAACAAAAAAGGGCGGCCGGAAAACCCGGCCGCCCTTTTCATTTGAGCCGAAAGATGACTTATTCTCTACGCGGATTCCAGAGCTTTCTTGCAATACTCCATGCACTTTCGCACTTCCGTGACCGAATCCGAACCGGCTGGAATTTGGTATTCCAGCTCAATGGCAGCCGGGAACTTGTACTTGTTCTTCTTCAGCGTCTGGAGAATGTCGACGATGGGTGTCGAGCCCTGCCCCCACGGCAGATTCGCTCCGCGTGCCTGCGGAGTCGTCGGTGTGCGGTCTTTCAGGTGAAGACTGGCGATGCGCTCGTGATACTTGAGGATCGCGGGAACCGGGCTCTTCCCCGTGCCGGCATAGTAGTGGCCGCAATCGAGATTGACCGAGTTGCCCTTCGACTGTGCCAGCACCGCGTCCCACGCCGTTTCGGTAGCCTGTTCGTGCGCGTGGTACGCCGCCAGCATTCCATGCTTCAGCGCGGTATCGCCCATGCGCTTGGTGAAGTCGCTCGCTGCATTGGGAAGCTCAAGGCTCAACTGGGTCGCGCCAAGAGCCTTGCCCACTTCGAAGAAGTAGTCGAACTCCTGATCGTCCATGTTCATCGTGGGCGTGAGCTTGTGGCAGTAAATTTCAACGCCCGCATCGTTATAGAGCTTGCGGAACTCTTTGAACTTGTCCATCGATGCGGAAAGACGCCATTGTTTCAGCTTCTCCGCGGCTGCCTGCTGCTCGGGCGACATCGCACGCGCGCCGCCGCCACCGCCGCCACGCCCGGTGGCCCCGCCCGCTCGTCCCGCACCGCCACGCCCCGAACCGCCGCGCGCGCCGCCGCCACCACCGGCAGTCGGAATGGCGATTGGTGCGCCCGCGAACCGTTCGGCTGCGGATGGCATCAGCTCAATGGCGCTGATGCCGCTATCGACAACGAGCTTGAGCAGCTCGTGCGCATCGTTTGCGAGTTCCGGTCTGTCGCGATAGCTGTAGGTGATCGTGGCGATCTGTACGCCATCGAACTTCGAATCGGGCTTCGCCGCGAACAGTGTGCCGGCAGGAACGGCAGCCGTTGCCAGAGCCAGCTTTCCGAAATCGCGTCTGCTGAATTGCATGTAAATACTCCCTTATTCTCACGAGGCTCACGCCGCGTTGATTGTACGCCAACAGAACAGTTTACCTCCGATCGAACTCGGCTGATTCAGTGCAGCGATCAAAATTTACAATCGGCCAGGTACGATTTATCGCAAAAGGCGAGAAAAGTTATAAGCCATACGCCGGCACGTTCTCAACCAAAAAGGGCGCGTCGGAAACCATGGGTGACCGGGCGCAGCGATTGGT
>DASZVV010000054.1:0-18706 GCA_035546955.1 Bryobacteraceae bacterium | reverse complement strand
TCTTCACAAAGGTCCCTTTCGGGGCGATTATAACAGAGGTAGCAGGGACTAATATCCAGAGACCCTCATTGTGTCGCAGCAATGTGAGAAGTTCCTAAGTGAGCAAAGTAGAAAGTTCCTATTTGAGCCAATGAGGATTGGCGAACGAACAGGAGCGATTGAACTTGAGCTTGAAGGAGCGGGACCGGCTGAAGGTACTGCATGAAGTGGAAAAGGGGCAACTGAAGCAGCGGGAGGCGGCGGAGCAGTTGCAGATGGGGGAGCGGGGATTCCGTAAGCTGCTGCAGCGATTCCGGGCGAAGAAAGATAGCGCCGTAGTGCATGGACTGCGGGGGCAAGCCTCGAAGCGTCGGCTGAACCGGAAGACGGCGGCG
Source organism: Bryobacteraceae bacterium (assembly GCA_035546955.1). Lineage (GTDB taxonomy): Bacteria > Acidobacteriota > Terriglobia > Bryobacterales > Bryobacteraceae > BOG-234. The sequence goes on along the minus strand of DASZVV010000054.1, from coordinate 18,332 downwards.
CGGGCAGTGGCGGCGGTAAAGCGAGACTACGGCGACTTCGGGCCGACCTTGGCGGCGGAATATCTGGCACGGGACCGAAAGATTGAACTGAGCCGGGAAACGCTGCGGAAACTGCTGATCGACGACGGGCACTGGAAGCCGAACAAGCGGCAGGTAAAAGCCATCCACGTGTGGCGTCCGCGGCGCAGTTGCCGGGGTGAACTGGTGCAGTGGGACACGAGCGTGCACGCGTGGCTGGAGGATCGCGGAGCGGAAAAGATGTATCTGATCGCGCTGATCGACGACGCCACCAGCACGCTGTTTGCGCGCTTCGTCGCCGCCGATTCCACCGAACATCACATGCGGGTGCTGTGGGCTTACCTGGAGCGATACGGCAGGCCACAGGCGGTTTACACCGATAAAGCGAGTCTGTTTCAGCCCGCACTGGCGCCGGGCTGGAAGCAGGAACAACCGGGGCCGAAGACGGAAACGCAGATGGGGCGAGCCTTCCGGGAGATGGGCATCGAATGGATTGCGGCGCATTCTCCGCAGGCCAAAGGGAGAGTGGAACGCTGCTTCGGAACACTGCAGGATCGGCTGGTGAAGGGGCTGAGGAGGGCGGCCGCGGCAAATCTGGAGGAGGCGAACCGATATCTGGAAGAAAGCTTTCTGCCGGAATGGAATGAACGCTTCACGGTGAAAGCAGCCAATGAAACGGATGCGCATCGACCGGTGGGAGAAACGCTGAACCTGGAGAGCATTCTGAGCCGGACCGAGATGCGTCAGGTGACCAGCGATTACACGATTTCGTGGGATGGCTGGCGATGGCAGATACCGACATCAGCGGTGAAGGTGGGATTACGTGGCTCGAAGGTTCGGGTGGAAGCAAGGCTGGACGGGACGCTGCGGGTTCGGATCGCAGAAACGACGGTGGAGTTGACGCGGTGCGGCGGCAAGGAGCCGAAACCTGTCGAACTCCGAGCGCCCGCATATCAGCCAAAGCGACACATTCCGCCGCCCGGATCGAGCCGCTGGATGGACCACTTCACCGTGCGCAGACACGACGCGCCGGCCGGCCCGCCGCCGATTCCACCCGGCTTCGGTCGCCCTCCGGGCTCCCTGCGCCGGGCGGAATCGAAGTAAGGTTTTAGGAACTTTCTACTTTGCAGAGTTTAGGAACTTTCTATTTTGCGTTGACACCAGAGACCCTCATTGTTAAGTCGTTTCGGTACCGGTACCTTGAGCAGTTATCGCTGACCTGCTGTCAACCGAACTGCGAGTTCGATTTGTTTTGCGATGGCGGCGGGGTCGTCGCTTTCGGGGCGGATTGGTGCGCCGAAGCGGACGCTCGCTTTACCTGGAGTGGCGAATTTTGCGTCTTTGTGGAGAACGCGGTCTAATCCGGTGAGACGGACGGGGACTACCGGAATCCGCAGGCGTGCGGCGAGCATGCCGACGCCGGGCTGGAAGTGGCCGATTTCGCCGGTCTCGGTGCGGCGGCCTTCGGGGAAGATCAGGATGGAGTATCCATCCGCTACCAGTACGCCCGCGTGGCGCATGGCTTCGCGCGCGCCGGCTTCGCGCTGCGGCAGTGGGAAGATGTTGAAGACCAGCGTCGCCAGATAGTAGTTCAGGAAGTTGCCGATGCGGGACCGCGTCTCGAAGAATTCCTTCGCGGCCGCGGGAGAGAGGCGGTAGCGCCATCGCGCGGGAAGTGCGGCGAGAATGGCGGGCGCGTCGAAGTGGCTCTGGTGATTGGAGGCGAAGATGACCGGGCCTTTGAGATCGCGCAGATTCTCGAGACCTTCCACTTTGAGCCAGGCGAAAGCGCGCGTGAGCGGAATGATCAGGCCCGGCAGCATCACGCGGCGCACGGCGCGCCCCCATGCCGAGAGATTCCATTCGGGATATTCGAACGGTGTTTCGGCGGAGGTGCTGACGGCGGGTTTCGCGTGAACGAGATCGGCGACGCTGCGGGCGTTGGCAAAGCTGGTTTCGTCGATTGGCGCGCCGGTGCGTTTTTCGAGCTCCATCAGGAGCTGGATGCGGTCGAGCGAACTGAGGCCGAGATCGTCGAGGGACGTGTTCGCGTCGATTTTGCGGCCGCCGGCGAATTTGCTAATCACATCTTCGATGGAGTCTTCGCCGGAGGATGCCGGGGGGGCTTGTCCGCTGCCCGCGACCCAGACTGCGACTTCACCGCGTTTCAGTTTGCCAGTTCCAGAGGTGCGCGGCAGGGCATCGCCCGGCCAGATGGACCAGCCGCGCACGCGCTGGTGTGTTTCGAGTTTGCTGTTCGCTTCGCCGATAACGGATTCGGCGCTCGTGCCGGGCGCGAGAACGAGGGCCGCATGCACGAGTTCGCGCGCGCCCTCCTTCTTTGCAACGACCGCGGATTCGCGCACGCCTGAGATTGCGTTGAGCACGCGCTCGACGTCTTCTGGATAGACGTTGAGGCCGTCGGGCGAGACGATCATTTCTTTCTTGCGGCCGAGGATGGTAAGGCGGCCTTCGTTATCGAGCGCGCCCACGTCGCCGGTGTGAAGGAAACCTTCGTTGTCGCGCAGGCTGGCGGCGGGTTGTCCGAAATAGCCGGGCGTGATATTTTCGCCGCGCAGGAGAATTTCTCCATCGGGCGCGATGCGGATTTCGACACCGGCGATGGGTTTGCCGACGGAGCCTTTGCGCGTTTCGAACGGATGGTTGAGAGTGGCGACGGGCGCGGTTTCGGTGAGTCCGTAGCCCTGGATCACGACGTAACCGAGTTTGCGCCAGAATTCTTCGAGGGCGGGATCGAGCGGGGCGGCGCCGACGACGAAGCTCCAGAATTTCCAGCCGAGGAGGCGATGGACGCGGCGGTATTGCCACCAGCGGGCGTACCATTTCCCGGAGCGCGGCGGCTCAGCGGCGGAAGGAACGGCCTGCAGAATGTAATCGCGCAGGAGTTCGAGCATCTGAGGTACACAGACGAGTACGGAGATGCGGCGGCGATGGATGAGCTGCGCGGCTTCGCGCGGGCTGGAGCCGGACATGAAGAAAACCTCGCCTTCGATCATGGCGGGAATGAAGGCGGCCATGGATTGGCCAAACATGTGGCTCAGCGGGAGGAGATTGAGAAAGCGAATGGGCTTGAAGGGGCCCATGTAGCGGCGGTATTGTTCGATGCCCTGGTCGATGGGCTTGAGGTTGGCGAGGATGTTGCGGTGCGTGATGGTGACGCCTTTGGGCTCGCCGGTGGCGCCGGAGGTGAAGAGGATTTCGGCGGTCTCGTCTTCGGGCGCGGGGTTGAAGGCGGCGGTGGCGGCGGTATTGTCGAGGACTTCACGCATTGGCCAAACGGGGCAGGGGAGCGCGTTGGGCGGGATGAGTCCTTCGCTGATGAGGAGGGCGCGGGCGCTGACGATTTGCGCGATGCGCTGGACGACGGTGGCGGAGGAGCGGAAGTCGATGGGGACGGCGATGACGCCTTCGAGCAAGCAGCCCCAGAGGGCGACGATCCATTCAGGTCGATTTTCGCACCAGAAGAGAATGCGTTCACCGCGGGCGATGCCGGAGGCGCGGAGGCGGGCGGCGAATCCGGAGGCGGCGGCGGAGGCGGCGGAGTAGGTAAGGCGGACGGGGCCGATGTCGCCTTCATAGTGGAGGAATTCCGCGGAACTGCGGCTCCAGAGGGAAAAGAAGGCGGAGAGAGATGGAGGGTTGCCGATCACGCGCGGGGTTGATTTCACGATAACAATGGCGGGCGAGTCGTTGTTTAATGGGAGATCGGCTGCTCCATGATGAACGAAGCCAAATTGCGGATGTGGATCGAGCACGTGTTCGATGATGCGTCAGAGGGACGAGAGTGGCGCGGGCGTGAGGACGACGTGCCGGAGTTGATGGCTGCGATCTTCGAGCGGGCCGGCGAACTGCTTACGGATTTCTCCGATGCGCAACTGGATCAGGGTTTCTGGTATCTCATGGGTGCCTTTGGGTGGCCATCGGTCCTGGTGAATGAGGGCACGCCGGCGGCGATGCGGCTGCGCGTGCTGCGGTCATTCGTGCCATTGTTCGAGAAAGTCATGGCGGTTCGGTGTACGCCGGATCTCGGGCATCTTTGCGAGGATGGCGGCATTGCGTTGAATTCGTCCTGCTACATGTGGTGGGATCTGCTCGATCTGAACCTTACGGCGAAGGATTGGATTGAATTCGATCCGGAGGTCACCATGGTGCTCCGGCGCATTCTCGCGATTCAGCACGATGCGTGCCGGGAAAGCGCGCTGCATGGAATCGGACATCTGATTGAGCGTTATGGGGCGGACAGTGAAGCACTGCCGCAAATCATCGACGAATTCCTGCATAAAACGCCAGGGATGAGGCCGGAACTTGCGGCGTATGCGGCAAACGCGCGCCGGGGATGCGTTCTTTAATCGCCAATTGATTTTTCCGTATGAACGACGACGAACACCAGGGGGGACGGTCTAATTTCTGCGTGCGCCTGAGCACTCAAAGCGGTCTTTGCGCCCTGCTTGCTGGCACCCGGCATGCAATGTCAGACGTCATGCGCCGCCATGTCAGGGAACTGATCTGCACAACCTGAATCGGGTTCCGGACTTTCGCTTCGGCAATGTGCCTGGGCAGTCCCGTGAACCGGTCATCCTGAAATGGCGGGCAGCCCTGCCCGCATGCACCTGAATCCTCAAAAGCACAGCCGCCGCGTGAATGACTCTATCGAGGAGTGTCCCGAGCGGAGCCGAGAAGCGGCAGTTGTTTTCCTGGATGTCGCACATCGACGGACTTTCCGATCAAGCTGGTTCCGGCTGGCGGCGTGGTCGCTCTTCTGGCTTGTCACTGTGGCAGGCACCGGCCGGGGGCTGGTATCGATTATTGAGGCCACTCCGGCCATGATGCACGACTTTGCGGCGCCCTACAGCGGGTCGAAATGCCTTCTGCTCGGATGCGATCCTTACGATCCCGTACAAGTACGACAAACCTTCGCGGCCGCGGGCGGTCGAGGCAACGACACGGCGGAAAAGTGGAACTACACTCCTCCTGTGTACCCGCCTTCCACGCTGATCGAGCTTCTGCCTCTTGCGTTACTGAATTACCATGCTGCCCGGATCGTCTGGTTTCTGCTCAGCACAGCGGTATTCATCGTGTCTTTCCTGCTGTGGGCAGCGTTGATTATGCCTGCCTACCGTCCGTGGATGGCGCTATTGGGCGCACTGCTGCGCGCCTCTTATGCCGCGGCCTTCGCCGCGGAGGCCGGCCAGACATCCTTTATCGCGGTGGGCCTTGCGGTTATCGCTCTCTGGTGTTTTATCCGGGGCCGCTTCACTTTTGTGGGCAGCATTTGCCTGGCTTTGGGAATGGGATTGAAGCCGCAACTCGCGGGCATCGTCTTTCTCTACCTGATTCTGCGCCCGGCTTTTCGCTGGCCTGCCGTGAGGGCAGCGATCGTTGCAGCCGCATTAGTCGTGGCCGGCGGGGCGTGGCTTAGTGTGTCCGCGCCTTCAAAACACTGGCGAGCGGAACTCACTGAACAGATAAAGACGAGCCAGCAACCGGGTGCCATCAACGATCCGTCCAAAGCGAATCCTTTTTCGCCGGATATCGTCAACGCACAGGCCGGGTGGGTGCTGATCACGACAGATCCATTTGCTTACAATCTGCTCTCCTACGTATTATTTGGGGCGCTCCTTATTCCATTTGTCATCAGAACCTGGAGAGGCGCTGGAACAAATACCAACCTGTTCGCTGCATTGGGCGCGATCGCCTGTATCGGAATGTTGCCTGTGTACCATCGCGTGTATGACCTGCTGATCCTTCTGCTGGCTTTTCCATCGTTGATTTGCTTCTTTGTGCAACGTCGAAAAATCAGGTGGATCGCAGCCGGGGCAACTCTTGTTGCGCTGATTCCCGCATCATTGATTGCCCGTATTGCCCTATTCCGCACGCTCAATGTCGTTTGGCACCTGGAGTCGCTGGCTGTCATCCTTTTGGCGTTCACTTATTTTGTCGGGATGAACGTCTGCGATGGCGCGTGTGAAGCGCTGTATGAGCCGGGAATCCCGGCATAAATCGCGCGGAATCAGTTCTCAGCCGGCTTTTCTTCCATGTGATCGATAACCAGAACGGGCTGAGGGCGTTTGGAGATTTTCAGCTTGAGGCCGAGCTGTTTCTTCAGAGCGTCTTCGCAGTTTGCGGTGACGCGGCCGGTTGCGTCGTAGCGTGCCGGTGTCGTGCCGCCAGTGCCGTCGCAGGGGCGCGCAGAAGCCACGTCGAACTGCGGCAGCGGACGTTTGGGCAATGCCGCGGCAGTGCCGGGCGGGTTTGGCGAGGGTTGTTCACTGACGCTCTGCACTGTTAACACCATCTGGGGAACTTTACCCGGTTCGAGTTTCAGGCCAGGGCGGCGTTTCGCATGGGCGCCTCTTCGTGGATATTATAGTACTAATGTGTTAGTTATAGCCTGCATGCCGCAGCGTGCGGGGTTCCGCGCGGAAAGCCGGCGGTTTATTTACCGAATAGAATAGAAGCCGTGGAGCGGGCGCTCGCGGGAACTGTATTGCTGTTTGGGCTGGGAGCCTGCCTGCATGGACAGCAAACTCCGGATCCGCTGATCGTTCGGGCACGCGAATTTGCGCAGGCTTATTCTCGAAGCCTGCCCGATTATGTGGTGACGCGGGACACATCACGCTATACGGGAACGGTACGGGTTCCCGGGAGCCCGGTTGGGGCCGGGAACTGGCGGTTGATGGATACGATTTCCGGGGATCTCACTGTCCGGCACGGCGTGGAGAGTTACGGGAATCTTCGCAGAAACGGTAAGCCGACCGAGGTATTGACGTCCGGTGTCTGGTCAACGGGAGAATTCGCCTCGGAACTGCTGACCGTGCTCGCGCCGGAACGGAACGCGAAGTTTAAAGCAGATCACAGTGAAACGCTCGGGACGCGGCAGGCGGAGCGTTTCCGGTTCTCGGTGGATCAGCGGCATTCGAACTGGATTCTCACGGCGAGATCCCTGGTTCCAAAGATCTTCCGGGATTCGCCTGCGCTTACCAGGGAGAGATCTGGATCGATATTGCCAGCGGAAAAATTCTGCGTGTAAACCTGTCGACGAGGGACCTGCCGGTGGGTTCCCCGCTGAACGGAGTGCTTTCCCGGACGGACTATGATTTCATTGGTATCGATGGGACGGAGTACGTTCTGCCGACACACACGGAAGTGACAAGCTGCGAGAACCGCACGGGAATCTGTTTTCGGAATGTATCTGAATTCCATGGATACAGGAAGTTCGATGTAAACAGCCAATTGACGTTCGAGTCCGGGCACTGATGTCATCGCCGGGACTACAATAAAGCCGTAATGACACGACAGGTTCTTTTCATTGCTGCCATCGGACTGGCGGCGGCGGGAGCGTTTGCGCAGCCGCCGATGCCGACGGATTCGTGGCCGACCTATAATGGCGACTACTCCGGACGGCGGTTCAGCCCGGCAGCGAAAATCAATGCCGATAACGTGAAATCGCTGAGTCTGGCATGGACGTGGAAGCTCAGCGCGAGCGGCGGGACAAGCAGCAACATCCGCAGTACACCGCTCATGCAGGACGGCAATATTTATCTCAGTACGGAAGACAACGTTTTTGCGGTGGATGCGCGCACCGGACGTGAGCTGTGGCACTATGTCTGGCCTTCGAGCGGCGGACGGCATAACGGCAACAAGGGGCTGGCGATGTTCGGCAACTTCATTTATATGGAGACCGGCGATTGCCATCTGCTGTCGATCGATAAGCAGGACGGGGAACTCAAATGGTCGAAGCCAATCTGCGATCTCGATCAGTTTTATTTCGCATCAGTTGCGCCGACGGTGGTGGGGAATCATGTCATCGCGGGCGTGAGCGGCGACGACTCCGACGTCGGCGGATATCTGGAAGCGCACGATCCGGAAACAGGCGAACTGCAGTGGCGGTTCTACACGACGCCGCAGAAGAAGGGCGATCCGGGAATGGATTCGTGGCCCAACGCGGATATGGCGTCGCACGGCGGCGGCATGACGTGGCAGCCGATCACATACGATCCGGAAACGAAGATGATCTATGTGACGACGGGAAATCCGCAGCCGGTGATTGCTTATGCGAACCGGCCGGGAGACAACCTATATACCTGTTCGATCATCGCCCTGCACGCGGATACCGGGAAGATGGCCTGGTATTTCCAGAATTCCCCGCACGATACGCATGACTGGGACGGTACGGAAGCAGCCGTGCTTTTCGATGCGCCGATCGACGGCAAGCCGCGGAAGCTTGTCGCGCAGGCCGCGCGCAATGGGCTCTTTTTTGTGCTGGACCGCGAGACCGGGAAGGCAATCGTGTCGAAGGGCTTCATCCACACGAACTGGACGAAGGGCTTCAACGCGTCGGGGCAGCCGATTCCGAATCCGGAGAAGAGTCCGTCGCTCGCGGGAACACTGGTGACGCCGGATGCGGGCGGGGGCACGAACTGGTTTCCGCCTGCGTTCAATCCGCAGACGGGTTTGTTTTACGTGAACGCGAATCAGTCATGGAGCATGTTCTATCTCTACGACAAGACCGACAATCCGCAGGGGTGGGGCGGCAACCAGCGGACAGGCTACGACGTGAGCTCACTCGAGGCGATCGATTACAAGACCGGCGACATCAAATGGAAACACACGTGGGAAGGCGGATCGAGTTCCGGTCTGCTGACGACGGCGGGCAACCTGATCTTCAGCGGCGCGCCGAACCGGTCGATTGAAGCGCTGAATGCGGCGACCGGCGAGCCGCTGTGGCATTCGCGGCTGGCGAACGGCGTGAGCAATCCGCCGACGACGTGGGAGCTGGATGGAACGCAGTACCTGATCGTCGGCAGCGGTGACACCCTGTACGCGTTTGCAATGTACGCGAAATAAGGCTCCCCAACTTTCGATGGGGACCGCAAAACGGACAATCCAATATACAATTGTTCTCGGCTGTAACCGGGAGATTTTTGGGAAGGAAGCGATTTTATGAAACGATTCTCAGGCGTAGCCGTGTGCGCCGTGCTCGCTGTTTCGATGCCCGCCTTTGCGCAGCGCGGAGGCCGGGGGGCGGGGCGCGGGGGTGCGGCCGCGGCGACAGGGGCGCAGCGGACTACGGGCGATTCGGTTGGACCGTATAACAAACAGATTGTGGATCCGGCGGCGGCCGACCGCGGCAAGCATGTGTACGTGCAGGAGTGTGTGGATTGCCACGGGCCGACAGCGCGCGGCGTCGACATGACCGGGCCGGGGACTAACAGCGGACCGAACCTGATCCGGTCGCTCGTGGTGCTGCACGACCGCTATGGGTCTGAGCTGGGCCCATTCCTGAGGAAGGGGCATCCGCTGCAGAGCAAGCAGCCGGCGAGCAGTCTGACCGAGGAACAGATTGTGGATCTCTCGCACTTCCTGAAGCAGCGTGTGGACGACGCGCTGAAGCGCTCCCCGATGGGCGACAACATCAATGTCATTACGGGCGATGCAGCGGCGGGCAAGGCGTATTTCGACGGCGCGGGCAAGTGCTCGACTTGCCATGCGGTGACGGCGGGCGGCAAGAATACTCTCTTCGACGTGTCGGCGAAGTACGCGGATCCGGTGAATCTGCAGCAATCGATGCTGTTCCCCGGCGGCGGGCGCGGCGGACGCGGCGGGCGCGGCGCCGCCGGCGCACCAACGCCTCCGAATCCGGCGGCGGTGACTCTGACGGTAACGCCTCCGGGCGGCCAGCCGGTGACGGGCGAGATCGTTCTCTATGACGATTTCGACGTGCAGATTCGCGATGCGAAGGGCGAAGTGCACCGGTGGACGCGTACTCCCGCGCTCAAGATCGTAAAGAACGATCCGCTGGCGGCGCATCACGAAATTCTGGACACCATCACGGACAAGAACATCCACGATCTTGTGGTCTATCTGGAGACGCTGAAATGAAGAAGCTCCGCGTTCTTTCACTGACTGCCGCGGCGGCCGCGATGCTGTGCGCGCAGGCGCCGATGCCGACCGATTCATGGATGAGCAATCACGGCGATGTTTCGGGGCGGCGGTTCAGTCCGCTGACAAAGATCAATGCTTCGAACGTGGATCAGTTGAGTCTCGCGTGGCTTTTCCGTGTGGATGGGGGCGGGGGGGCGAACAACAATCCGCGCGGCGCTCCGCTGATGTCGGATGGCGTGATGTATTTCTCGACTACGGACAATGCGTGGGCGCTCGATGCGCGCACGGGGCGGCAGCTCTGGCACTATACGTGGTCGAGCAAGGGCGCGCGGCATTTCTCCAACCGCGGAATGGGGATGGATGGGAACACCGTTTACTTCGAAACACCCGACTGCAATCTGGTGGCGCTGAACAAGGAAGACGGGAAGCTGCGATGGTCGAAAACGATCGCGGATATCGATCAGTTTTACTACTGTTCGGTGGCTCCGACGGTGGTGGGGAATCATGTGATCGCCGGCGTGAGCGGTGACGATGCGGATATTCCTGGATTCGTGGAAGCGCACGATCCGGAAACCGGCGAGCTGCAGTGGAAGTTCTATACGGTGCCGGTGACGAAGGACGATCCGGCGCTCAAGACGTGGCCGAATCTGGATATGGCGTCGCACGGCGGCGGGATGACGTGGCAGCCGATCACCTACGATCCGGATCTCAAAATGATTTATGTGACGACGGGAAATCCGCAGCCCGTGATTGCGTATGCGAACCGCAAGGGCGACAACCTCTACACGGCGTCTGTGGTAGCGCTGCATGCCGATACGGGGAAGCTGGCGTGGTATTTCCAGACTTCGCCGAACGACACGCATGACTGGGATTCGACGCAGGTGCCGGTGCTATTCGATGCGCCGTTCGATGGGAGGCCGCGCAAGCTGCTGGCGATTGCGTCGCGCTCGGGCGGATTCTTCGTGATGGATCGCGAGACTGGGAAGAACCTGGTGTCCACCGATTTCGTGAAGACGAACTGGTCGCTGGGCCGGGACGCGAAGGGACAGCCGATTCCGAATCCGGAGAAGAAGCCGTCGCTTGCGGGAACGCTGGTGAGTCCGAATCAGGGCGGGGCGACGAACTGGTATCCGCCGACGTTCGATCCGCAGACCGGATTGTTTTATGTGAACACGAATCGCGCGTTCAGCGTGTACTACCTGTATGACGGGACGGATAATCCGCAGGGGTGGGGCGGGAACGACCGCGGCGGCTACTCGGAAAGCCAGTTGATGGCGATCGATTACAGGACGGGAAAGCCGAAGTGGGTGCACCACTGGGAAACTGGCTCAAATTCGGGATTGCTTTCGACGGCGGGAAACGTGTTATTCACGGGAGCACCGGGATCGACGTTTGAGGCGCTGAATGCGACGACGGGCGAACCGCTGTGGCATACGCATCTGATGTCGGGCGTGAATGCGCCGCCTTCCACCTGGGAACTGGATGGCAAGCAGTATGTGATCGTGGGCGGCGGCGATATGATCTATGCGTTTATCATGAATAACTCGAAGTAAGTTGTGGGATTCCGGATAGCCTGCGCCGGGCAGAGCCCGGCTGCGGGGCCGAAGCCCACCCCACTTAGTAGGGTTTGCGGCCGACGTAGTTGCCGGGCGGTGAATATTCGCAGACCCAGACCTGGCGCCGCCCCTTCTGCGCGGCGGCGCAGCCAACCTCTTTCGTAGCGGCCCAGACGAGCTGAGTGTAATGGCCGCAGACGCCTGCGCAGGCATTGGTGCTGTAAGTATAATTCTTCACTTCGCTCGCCCAGGCGTTGATCACGGTTTCAGGCGCGGCATTGGCGCCTTCAATTTCGTAGAGATTCTCGCCCGTTTCCGGATTATGGCTATGCGCGAAGCCGCCGGTCGAGATGAGGTGATTGGCCCATTGCTGCGCGATTTCGGCCAGGTGGTCCGACCAGGTGAGCGGCGGGACGTTCACTTTCGCGCGGACTGCATTCTGGGCATCCAGAATCTGCTGCGCGAGAGACGACAGTTTTTCGGGCGCTTGAGCAAAAACGGCCGCAATCGCCGGCAGGACGATCAGAATATTTCGCAGTCTCATCTGGCTTTGCGGGCGGCTGCTTTCTTTTCCCGGCGCGGCGTCCGCGATTTGTGTTTCGGGGGCAATTTGCCGCTATGTTTCCGGTTTGCAGCTGGCGCGGGGGCCGGCGCATGCCGGTGCGGTAGTACGGATTCCGCTGCGGCGACCGCTTTCCCGGCAAGTTCGCCAAGCGTGATGGCGGCGGTTTTCAGTGTGGGCGGCATGCCGCTTTGCCGAGCAATTACGGGACCAGATGCCCGAGCGTAGCCAGGACCTGTTCGGCTGTGGCATCGATATCCCCTTCGCCATGTTCGAACCACAGCCGGAAGATCACTGTCAGGACCGACAGGATTAAGCCCGCGACGGTGGCGGCCGGCAATTTGTCCGACTTCCGGATTCGCCGGGCTATGGCTGCTTCCACGCGGGCGTGCAGATCATTGGCGCGGGATTCCTGGGCGATGCGGGCGGCCGGGTATTTCGTGACAATCTGCATCACCTTCCGGATGCGCGGCTGCGCGGCGCACATGCGTACGACCCGCAGGATCGTTTGCCGGAAAAGATCGGGGGGCGGGGAGTTCAGCTCACAGGCGTTGACGGCCTGGGTCAGGTAATCCGCATAGGTGTCGATGCCCTGCGCCATCAGGTCATTCTTCGAAGAGAAATAACGGAAAAACGAGCGGCGGGAGACGCCGGCTTTGAGAGCGATATCGTCGACGGTCGTTTCGTCATAGCCCTTTTCGGCAAACAGATCGGTGGCGGCGTCCCAGATTGCCTGCCGGACGAGCTGCTGCTTGCGTTCCTGCAGGGTGGGGCCGGTGATGACGGAGAGGGCAGCGGGCACGGCTGAAACAATCCTAGCAGAATTTGGCGCGAAGTGCACTTTAGTGTTGACAGTGGCACCACGGTGTCAATATACTGCATCTAAAGGGGAAGGAAACCTCATGAAGAAAAGAATTGTTCTGACGCTGATGGCGGCCTCGGCCGTGCTGCCGCTGCTGGCGGATGCGCCGTCGCTGACGGGGAAATGGAATATTCACACGTCGATCGCCGGCAATGAAAGCGATATGATCTGCGCTTTCGAGCAGAAGGACATGGCGCTGACGGGGAAATGCCAGGGACAGCAGGGTGAAGTGGCGATCACGGGGAAAGTGGATGGAAACAAAGTGGCATTCAGCTATAAAAGCGAATATTCGGGCACGCCGCTGACCGTGGCGTACGAAGGGACGTATGATCCGGAGAAGGGAATATCGGGCGCGGTCGGCGTTCCGGAGTTCAGCGTGGACGGCGATTTCTATGCGACGTCGGCGAAGTAATCCGGCGGTCAGAACAGAATCGAACTGAACCAGGAGCCGGCGGGCTCGTTGTAAAGGCCCATCGTCATCAGAGTCATGGGCTGCACGATGCGCAGGCCATTTGCGAGGCACCAGCGCATGAGCTGGGCGTTCCGCGTCGGCACCAGAATTCCGGAGCCGCCGAAGGATTCGGCGGAGGCGATGAGCGCCTGCATGTCCGGATTGGAGTCGGCGGCTGCGTGGCCGAAGAACGCGAGCGATGAGGCATAGCCGGTGATGCGGCTATCGCGCTCGACGACAACAGCGATGCGGCGGTCGATCGATTCGGCGAGTTCCACGCCGCGCGCGAATCCGTGAACGCGGCGCGAGACGTTGTTGCAGTCCTCGAGATCACGCGGTTCCGCCGGCCGTACGGTGCAGCCAGGGATGCTGCGCTGCACGGTTCTTCCCTGAAGACAGGAGAGCGGCTCGCGCGCATCGAACCCGAGGCTGGTATAGAGCGCGAGCGAGCGATTGTGGAAGGCCGCCTGGACCAGCCGGATTCCGGCAGCGCCGCGCTCGCGCGCGCGGGCGATGGCAGCCTCCATCATCATGCGTCCGGCTCCGAGATTCTGCGCGGCGGGATCGACTGTGATGGGGCCGATGCCGTAGATCAACGAGCGCTGGTCGAGACAGTTGCTGCCGATGAGGCGGCCATCCGCCTCCGCAACCACACAGTAATAATCGGGACGCGCGAACAGCAGTGAGATGAGGCTGACCGGACGTTCGGGGCTGGAGAAATCGCTCGGAAAGTTGTGTGAGGAGTTGATGCGGCAAAAGGCTTCGTAGCAGATGCGGCCGCAGACGGCGGCGTCGTCAGGCGTTGCGGTGCGAACGGTTACGCGCGGGGCTGAGACGGTCGGCATACAATCCTCCGGTGTGTTTCAGCAATTCTATAACGAAAACGCCGGTACCTTTGTTTCATTTTTGCGGAAATGGCGTGCGATTCAGCGCAGAGCGGATGAGCCGCGTGGCGTAGGCATTGTCATCTGCGACGGAACTGGCGAAGACAATGTCGCGCCGCCATGAGGCGGGGGCTTCGGGATGCACGCCGGTGAGAACGACCCAGCCGCTGCCGAACGCGCCCTGCACGGTGGCAGGAGTTCCGTCAGGATATTTGCTGACGACTTCGCCCCAGCCCGAGAGCTGCGGGCCGTCTTCCCAATACTGATCGAGCGGGGGCTCACCGGGAGTGGAGATGACGACGGCGGTTTTGCGAATGCCGCGCTTCTCGGCTGCGTAAAAGCGGAAACGGACGCCGGTGAGGTTGAGTGCGTTGGGAGGCGACGCACCGGCCATGAACGCGCCCGCGCAAATACCGGCGTAGTTGAGTCCATTATGGATGGCGTTGCGGATGTTGACGGATGCCGCGGGCGTGAGGCCGTTGCCGATCTCGATGAAATTGCCGCCGGGAATAATGAGAAGGCGGTGAGAGCGGAGATCGGCTTCGGTTATTGAATTGAGGTCCAAGGAATCGACGGTCGTGTAGCTCAGGTGCGCCCGGGTGAGGAGGGATTCGAACGCTCCGACGTCGCCGGGCGATGCGCCGCGGCCGTTGAAAAGCAGGATGGGCGCGTGGCTGTCCGGGTGGCGGTGGCAGGCGGTGAGAAGCAGACAGAGGAGAACGGCGCGCCACATGGGATGCGATTGTAGCGCACTCTCAACGGGCGGTAGAAGCGAGAAAAGCGGAGACATCCGTGAAGCTGCTTTTGGCGGCGAGATCGGCGGCGGTGAGACCTTTGGCGTTTCTCAGGGTGGTATCGGCACCATGCCGGACGAGGGTTTTGACGGCATCGAGCCGGTCGAATGACGCGGCCAGATGGAGCGCGGTTGAGCCGTCGTCAGGCGTCGGGGTGTCGATGTGGGCGCCATGGGCGAGGAGGAGGTTGATGGCTTCGGAATCGCCGTGCAGAGCGGCATCGTGCAACGGCGCGTAGCCGGTTGCGCCGGGAAGGTTGGGATCGGCGCCATGTTCGAGGAGAATCTTCATGATCTCCGCGCCGCCCGCCGCGGCGGCTATGTTCAGCGGCCGATCGCCATCCGCCGACGGTGCATTGACATTGAAACCCAGCGTGACCAGCATGGAGACTACCTGCGTTTGATGATGCGAAATGGCGTTCTGCATCGGCTGCGAGATGGCGGGCGGTCCGGAGAGCGCGGGCACCCGGAAGTAAGGACGGATCTCCGCGGGGCAGTGCATGGCGAGATCCGCTGGAGTGGCGGAGGAATCATCCAGTGCGGACATCTCGGCTCCGTGTTCGATCAGAAAGCGAACGGCATTCACGCGGCAATTCGCGGCGGCTTCATGAAGGGCGGTTCGTCCGTGGGGACCGCGTGCGTTGACCGGGGTTGAGGCGCCGATCATTTTCTGGAGCGTCGCGATGTCATCCGCGCGGGCGGCGCTGAGAAAATCCGCGATCTGAGCCGGGGCGACGGCGGCGGATGCGGTGAGGAGCAAGATCAGGGAAAGTGCCGATCCAAGGCCGGGCATGACAATCACAGGGACGCGGTATGAACTGAAACGTTTGTAAGCTGGGGGGATGATCACGCGGTTTCCGCAGGCGGTTCCCGAGATTCCGGTCGCGAACGTGGAAAAAGCCGCCGAGTATTACGTGAAGGTGCCTGGCTTCAGCTTCGATTGGGGTGATGATGCGGGCGGCATCGGCGGGATCTCGCAGGGCGACTGCCGCATTTTTCTGACGAACGCGAATTTCCGCCAGTGGTACGGCACCGGCGGGATGGCAACGATCTGGCTGAATCTCAGCAGCCGCGAGGAGGTCGATAACCTCTATCGCCGGTGGCGCGAGGCGGGCGCGACGATTCTCGCTGAGCCGGAGGATAAGCCGTGGCGGCTGCGTGAATTCCGAGCCGCCGATATCGACGGCAATCAGCTTCGCATTTTTTACGATTTCACCGCGGAGGCGCCGTAAAACACGAAGGGCTCCGAACCGGAGTCCGGAGCCCTTCACGATTGCGCCTGCGCGGCCGTTAGTTCAGCACGTACATGAAGAACTGACCGTTGGCCACAGCGAGCACGTGCGGTTTGCCATCCACGACGAACGCTTCCGGCGGAGCCGAAAGACCGCCGATGTCCGAATGCCAGATCGGGGCGCCGTCTTTGGCGTTGAGCGCTTCAATGCCGCCGCCATTTGAGAGGAAGAGGACTCCGCCGGCCGTGGTCAGCAGACCGACGCTGCCGCCGATCTCATGCCGCCACTTCACCTTGCCGGTTTTGTAGTCGATCGCGTCGAGGAACGTTCCGTAGTTCAGGCTGGCGCCGCCGCTCGTGCCGCCGAGGCCCATGGAACCGCGCGGATCGGGCTCCATCAGATAGTCGAGCCGCAGCGTGTTCTGCTCATGGACATAGAACAGTCCGGTATCGGGGGAGAACGTGGGCGGCGGATAATTCAGCACGTCGCTGTTCACCAGTGATCCGGCGATTGTCGCGTCCTTATAAGGATTGCGGATGACCTGCCCGCGCTTGTCCAGGTGGAGCGGGGAGTCCGGGCTCACGCCGGAAGCAAAATTATTCACGAGGCCGAGCTTGGAAGTGAGCAGGTGCTCACCGGTCACGCGATCCAGAACGAAGAAGTAGCCATTGCGCTCGGCCGCCATCACGAGCTTGCGCATGCGGCCGTTGAAGGGCATGTCAACGAGAATCGGCGTCTGCGTGGAATCCCAGTCATGCGTGTCATGCGGTGAAGTCTGGAAATACCAGGCGAGCTTGCCCGTATCTACATTGACGGCGAGCATGCAGGAGGTGTAGAGATTGTCGCCATCGCCGCGTCCCTGCGTGTATGCCGGCGTCGGGTTGCCGGTGCCGAAGATATAGAGGTGCGTCTCGGGATCGTAGGAGCCGGGAATCCAGGAAGTGCCGCCGCCGTGCTTCGCAGCATCGAGGCTCGCCCAGGTATCGAGGCCGGGATCGCCCGGCTTCTGCGCGGTGGAATAGAAGCGCCACTGTTCCTTGCCAGTTTCCGGATCGACCGCTTTGATCCAGGCCGGCGCGTCCGTATCGATGCCGGTGCCGATGATCACGTGATTGCCGAGCACCATGGGGGCGTTCGAGGAGAAGTACTGATCCGAGAACGGCGAGATTTCCTGTTTCCACACCACGTGGCCATCATGCGCATCGAGACAGACGACCCAGTCGTCGTGCAGCTCGAAATAAATGTAGTTGTGCCACATTCCGAGGCCGCGGGTCGCGAGGCTGGTGCCGCCGCGCGTTTTCCAATAGAAGTGCCAGAGGAGCGAACCGTCGTGCGCGTCGATCGCGAAAACGTTGTCGGGCGCCGCCGCGTAGATGACGCCGTTCGTGTAGAGCATGCCGCCGCCGATACGGGCCGGTCCGCAGGTGTTGACTTCGCCCGTTCCGAGGCCATCGACGACGATGGGCGCCGCCGCGCCACCGCCGAATCCACCTCGCCCACCGCGTCCGCCGCCGCGTCCGCCACCGAATCCACCAGCGCCGGCGCCCGCTTCCTCGGCGTTGCCGGTACCGGTAGGTCCGCAGCCGGTCTCAATGGGCTGGGACATCCATTCGAGGCTGAGGTGTTTGACCGTCTCGGTGTTGATCTGTTTCAGATTGCTGTAGCGCTTGCCGGTGAGGTCGCCGGAATAGCTGGTCCATTCGTCTGAGAGAGGCTTCAGGATGGAAGCTGGGTCGAGGCCACCCTGCGCGCAAAGCAGAGCGGGAATGCCGATGAGTGAAATGGTAAAGATCAGTTTCTTCATGGTCGTATTCGCCTCGGTTACTTCAACGTCGCCAGGTAGGCCGTGACGTCATGCATGTTCTTGTTCTCGGGATCGTCCAGCTCGAGCGCCATCTTCTTATGGGCGGCCTGCGGGTCCGGGACATCGACTTTCGGGAAGCCGTTGGCGTCGCGCGCGAGATCACGGCGCGTGCCATCCGGCAGGACTACGACGACAAGAAAATCGGTTTGCTTGACGATGCGGCCCTGGAGCTTCTGGCCGTCGGCCAGAGTCACCGTGCCTTCG
>DASZVV010000053.1:0-6656 GCA_035546955.1 Bryobacteraceae bacterium | reverse complement strand
CAGTGTGTCGCACGGTACGGTGATCCGCCAACTCTGCGATCGCGCCATTTGGCTCGACCACGGCAAGTTGATCATGGACGGCGACGCCTCCGATGTGTTCGAAGCCTACGGCGGACAGCCGTCCGGGCCGGCATAGATTCCTGAAACATCCCGACAGCACTTGGCGCCCGGGCCGTGTCATGCTATTGTCTATAAATATAGTATGCAGATAGACAAACATGAGTTTTGGCTCGCCATGCTTCTCGCCGGAGTTTTGAGCTTGGGCGCCTGCTCGGCGCCCGGTGAGAAAGCCGATCCGCCCGTTACGCTCAGGAACGTATCCTACGATCCCACCCGCGAGTTCTATCAACAATACGATGCGTTATTCGTAAAGCATTGGAAAGAAACGAGTGGATCTATCGTTTCCGTCGAGCAATCCCACGGGGGATCTGGTAAACAGGCGCGGGCGGTCATGGATGGCCTGGAGGCCGATGTGGTGACGCTGGGGCTCGCGTACGACATCGATGCCATTGCCGAGAAAGCCAAGCTTCTGCCGGCTGACTGGCAGCGCCGATTACCGGATAATAGTTCCCCATATACCTCGACAATTGTTTTTCTGGTCCGGAAGGGGAATCCCAAGCAGATTCATGACTGGGTTGACCTGGTGAAACCCGGCATCAGCGTGATCACGCCGAATCCAAAGACGTCCGGAGGGGCTCGCTGGGCATACCTCGCCGCCTACGGGGTCGCGCTGCGCGCGCCGGGCGGCAACCCCGGGAAGGCCAGGGACTTCGTGACAGCACTCTATGGCAATGTCCCCGTCCTCGATTCCGGAGCGCGCGGTTCCACCACGACGTTTGTAGAACACGGACTCGGCGATGTTCTGCTCACCTGGGAAAATGAAGCGCACCTCGCGTTGAAAGAGTTTGGCGCTGGGCGCTTCGAGATTGTTACTCCATCGGAGAGCGTGCTGGCCGAACCGCCTGTCTCGGTGGTCGATGCGGTGGTGGACCGGCGCGGTACACGCGCCGCCGCGGAAGAATACGTGAAATACCTGTATTCACCGGAGGCGCAAGACCTGGCGGCGCGGAATTTCTACCGTCCAAGGCTCGCGGATGTGGCGCAGCGGTATGCGGCGCAATTCCCCCAGATCCGGCTTTTCACGGTCGATGAAGTGTTCGGCGGCTGGAAGAAAGCCCAGAGCACCCATTTCGCTGATGGCGGCGCCTTCGACCAGATCTACAAGCCGGGCCGAAAGTAAATGTCTCTGCGAAAACGAAGCGTGCTGCCGGGATTCGGCCTTTCCCTGGGATACACCGTCCTCTATCTGAGCCTGGTGGTCCTGATTCCGCTCGCCGCTCTTTTCGCCAAGGCCGCCACTCTCACCGCTTCGCAATTCTGGCATGTGGCCACGGATGAGCGTGCCATGGCCTCTTACAAGCTGACGTTCGGCGCGGCGCTCACCGGCGCGTCCATCAACGCGGTCTTCGGTTTTATCGTGGCGTGGGTTCTGGCGCGGTATGAATTCGTGGGCAAGCGTGTGCTCGACGCCATGGTCGATCTTCCCTTCGCGCTGCCCACAGCGGTGTCGGGCATTGCGCTCACGACGCTCTATACGCAAAACGGGTGGCTCGGAAGCATCCTTGCGAAGGCGGGGATCAAGGCCGCCTTCACTCCGTTCGGAGTCGCGATCGCTCTCACGTTTATCGGTTTGCCGTTTGTCGTGAGGACTCTGCAACCGGCGATCGCCGATCTTGACGCGGGGATGGAAGAAGCTGCCGCCACGCTGGGCGCAAGCCGCCGCCAAACCTTTCTCCGCGTAATCTTCCCGCTGATCTTTCCGCCGCTGCTGACCGGCTTCGCGCTCGCCTTTGCCCGCGCCCTGGGCGAATACGGCTCAGTGGTTTTCATCTCGGGAAATATGCCGTTCCGTACCGAGATCACCTCGCTGCTGATCATTTCGAAACTCGAGCAATTCGACTATGCCGGCGCCACCTCGCTGGCGATTGTCATGCTGGCGGCTTCGTTTTTCATGCTGCTTTCGATTAACGCGCTGCAGGGCCGCTACGGCCGGCGGCGGGCGGGAAACACTTGATGCCCGCGGGAGAAACCTTCGATGTCCGCTAAGCCGGCGCCTTCCACTTTCGCGTGCCGCGAACCGGCCTGGGTCAAGACCCTGCTGATTGGAGCGGCGATCGCCTTCCTGTCTTTGTTTCTGCTGCTGCCCCTCGCGACGGTGTTCACCGAAGCGCTGCGCAAGGGCTTGGGAGCTTATTTCGCGAGCTTTCGCGATCCGGATGCGCGCTCCGCAATCACCCTGACGCTGCTGGCGGCGGGAATCGCAGTCCCGGCCAATGTCGTGTTCGGGCTGGCGGCCTCGTGGGCGATCGGGAAGTTTGATTTCAAAGGGAAAAGTCTGCTTATCAGCCTAATCGACATCCCCTTCGCCGTCTCGCCGGTCATTTCCGGCCTCATCTACGTTCTGCTTTTCGGACTTCAGGGCTGGTTCGGCGCGTGGCTGATCCGCCACAATCTGCAGGTAATCTTTGCTGTTCCGGGAATCGTGCTGGCTACCATCTTTGTCACGTTCCCGTTCGTTGCGCGGGAAATCATTCCGCTTATGCAGGAGCAGGAGTCGAGCGAGGAACAGGCGGCCATTTCCCTGGGAGCATCCGGCTGGCAGACCTTTCGGCGGGTCACTTTGCCGAACGTACAGTGGGCCCTGTTGTACGGAGTCATCCTCTGCAACGCACGGGCGATGGGGGAATTCGGGGCAGTCTCGGTGGTCTCCGGCCACATTCGGGGGAAAACGAACACGATGCCGCTCCATGTGGAGATTCTCTACAACGAATACAACTTTGTGGCCGCGTTCGCGGTCGCGAGCCTGCTGGCTCTTCTGGCCCTGGGTACGTTGGGCATTCAAACGATTCTGGCGTGGAAAATTCGTCAGACCGAAAGCTCCGAGGGGATCGTGTGAGCATCGAAGTACGCAATATCTATAAGACGTTTGGAAATTTTCACGCGCTCCGCGGCGTAAGCCTGAAGGTGAACGACGGAGAGTTGCTTGCCTTGTTGGGGCCGTCCGGATCCGGCAAAACCACGCTGCTGCGTATCATCGCGGGGCTGGACGAGCCCGATCCCGGCTCTGGCGGCGAAGTTCTGTTCCATGGGGAAAGCGTCGGCGGCTCCCGGGTAGGCCAGCGGCGTGTCGGCTTTGTTTTTCAGCATTACGCCCTGTTCCGCAACATGAGTGTGGCCGAAAATATCGCGTTTGGCTTAAAGGTCCGTCCGCGAAAGGTACGGCCGTCGAAGGAACAGATCCGCCAGAAGGTTCAAGAGCTGCTGCGCCTGATTCAACTGGAGACTCTGGAACACCGCTATCCGTCGCAACTCTCGGGCGGCCAGCGTCAAAGAGTCGCCCTGGCGCGGGCGCTCGCCATCGAGCCACGGGTGCTGCTTTTGGACGAGCCTTTCGGCGCGCTGGACGCCAAAGTACGGCAGGGGCTCCGCCGCTGGCTTCGCCGTCTGCATGATGAAATTCACGTCACCAGTGTTCTGGTAACGCACGACCAGGAGGAGGCGCTCGAAGTCGCCGACCGGGTGGTTGTGATGAACGACGGGTGTATCGAGCAGATTGGAACGCCGGATGAAGTGTTCCATCAGCCGGCCTCGGAGTTTGTGATGGAGTTCCTGGGCAACGTCAACCTGTTCCATGGGCGGGTGGAGGCGGGCCAGCCGGTTTTCGAAGCGGTGAACGGGAAAGGAGTCCCCGGAAAGCCGGCCCGGCTGCTGGTGCGGCCTTTCGACCTCGAGATTCATGCCGGCGGTGAAGCGCCCGGCGCCGTTCGAGCGCGCGTCAAGAGAATTCAATCGGCCGGTGCGCAGGTGAAGGTGGAGTTGGAGAACGGCCTTCGGGAAACGTTACAGGTCGAAATGCCTCACGCCCGGTATCGCGAACTCGGATTGCAGGTCGAGCAGGAGGTTTTCTGCAGTCCGCGCGAAGCGCGCGTGTTTACCGAACCGGGCGATTCCTGATGGCGTGTTCAACGCGTGGGAGCGTGGCGTTCGTGGACGGGTTTGAAGGCAGCCGATTCGGTCGCGGTCTTGATGGTGTCAATCCGCTTCACCACGTCGGACAGAGTGGTCTTGTCCAGTATCGCCGCCGTAGCGTCGCGCACCTGCCGCATCACCAGGCGTGTGCCGCAAAGGTGAACATCGACACATTCGGCGCACGGCCGGTATGCCGTCTCGCTGGCGCAGGGCAGGGGAGCGAGCGGACCCTCCATCATGCGAACCACCGCGCCGAGTGTGACCTGATCGGGATCGCGAGTTAATTGATAACCCCCGCCGCGGCCCGGTTTGCTATCTACAATTCCATTGGCCTTCAGCGACAGCAGGATCAGCTCCAGAAATTTTTTGGGGATCGCCTCTCCCTCGGCGATGGCCGAAACCAGCGTCGGCCCTTTGCCGTAGCTTCGTGCCAGCGCGTAGAGCGCTCGCAAGCCATACTTTGTCTTCTTCGAAATGACGCGCATAGTGCGGCCGGTTGTTCCTTATTTCTGCTGAATTGCTACTTGAGCTCCCGGCCCTGATAGTTTTTTGCGTAATAGGTCACATACGCCTCCGAGCGCACGCGTTCTACCCAGTCCGAATTGCTCTGATACCACTCTACGGTCTTTTGCAGTCCATTCTCAAAGGTGACCTCGGGCGACCAGCCAGTCTCGCGCGTCAATTTCGCGCTGCTCAGGGCGTAGCGGCGGTCATGGCCGGGCCGGTCCTTCACATATTGGATCAGCGATTCCGTGCGTCCGGTGGCTTTTAGAACCATCCGCACCACTTCGAGATTCGGGAGTGAGCGCGTACCGCCCACGTTGTAGATTTCTCCGGCGCGGCCCTGTTTGAGGACCGCCAGGATCGCCCGGCAATGGTCGTCCACGAAGAGCCAATCGCGAATCTGCATGCCGTCGCCATAGACCGGCAGCGGCCGATTCTCCATTGCATTCAGGATCATGAGCGGGATCAGTTTTTCCGGGAATTGGTACGGTCCATAGTTATTGGACGCGCGCGTGATCACGGCCGGCAGTTGGTAAGTTCGCGAATAGGAGCGCACCAAAAGATCCGACCCTGCCTTGGATGCTGAATAAGGGCTGTTGGGTGTCAGAGGAAAATTTTCGTCCGCTTCCGCCGGAGGCTGGATGCTCCCGTAGACTTCATCGGTGGAAACATGGCAGAAACGTCCGGTGCTGTGTTTGCGGGCCGCTTCCAGCAGAGTGAAAGTGCCGCGCAGATTGGTTTCAAAGAAGGCGCCAGGTGAAAGAATGCTGCGGTCCACATGCGATTCGGCGGCGAAATGGACGATGGCGGCGGGTTTTTCGGTTTCGAGAATGGAATCGACCAGCGCGGCGTCGCAGATATCCCCGTGCACGAACTTGTAGCCAGGATGGCCGGCGACCGGCTCAAGATTTTCGAGATTGCCGGCGTATGTCAGCTTGTCGAGGTTCACCACTTCGAAGCCGTCGCGGCACACCATGCGCACGAAGGCCGATCCGATAAATCCGGCACCGCCCGTCACGAGGAGCTTCACTTGTGCTGCGTCTCCCAATCGTAGTGAATGCCTTCGTCGTTGTAGGCGATCCGGCCTTCGTCGGCGGGATCGTAGTAGCGGTCGGTCATATAGACGAGGATGCCCGGTTCTTTGCCGATTACCTTGTAGCCGTGCGCCACACCGGGCGGAATCAGGATTTGCCAGGGGCGCAGAGCGCCGGCGTAAATCGTGTTCCTTGCGCCGAAGGTCGGGGAGTCTTCCCGCAAGTCCGCAAGGGCCACCTGAAACATCCCGGCGACGGGCGTCCAACAATCGGTTTGAAATCGATGGAAGTGGAACGCCTTGACCGTGCCCGAATAGCTGAGCGCGGTGGAAATCTGCGATTGCTTCGGGAAATCGGCGGCGAGGCCCTGTGTAAGACGGTGGATTTCGAGAAAATATCCACGGTCGTCGGGCCACAAGGCGAGCGGCTGAATGCGCACGCCGCTAATCAGCTTGGGTGAGTCTTTCGCGGTGATGAGATCGCCGATGCCCTTCTCACAGCGGGGCGTACCGAGGCGGACAGCGGCTGCCTCCGCCATTTAGCGCCGCTCCCGCGCCTGCCGCTCCGCCGCGGCAGCCGGAGAAAAATGCAGAGATGTTCGCGGGGAATGCGCGAAAAGGATATACACGAAAAGAGTATATCCCGATCCTTCGCAAACAAGGCGCATACGGCTACCATGAGAGTTGGCAATGGCTGAAACAGACTGCCCACTCTGTCACGGTGTCGGCTGGACCATCCAGCAGCGCGGCGGCATTTCGGCCGCCGCGCCATGCCAGTGCCGCGGGGCGGCGCGGCAGCTTTCACTCGTCGAGAACGCGAACATTCCCTCCAACTATGCCGCGGCTTCCGTCGATAACTTCATCCTCCCCCGAGACAACCCCGCTGGCCGGAGCGCCATGGCGGAGGTATTGATCACCGTCCGGAACTACGTGAAGGAGTACCCGATTCTGGACCGGCCCGGGCTTCTGTTTACCGGCAATCCGGGAACGGGAAAGACCCATCTCGCGGTAGCGGCGCTCAGGCAACTGATCGGACGCGGGTTCGAAGGGGTTTTCTTCGATTACCAAAACCTGCTGGAGCGCATTCGGG
>DASZVV010000052.1:0-1695 GCA_035546955.1 Bryobacteraceae bacterium | reverse complement strand
CGGGAATCGGCGATCTCACGCCGGAATCCGTCGCCGGCATGGCGCCGGTCCGCTCGATTGCTCCCGGAGCGGAAGTCCGTCGCGAAAATCTGGTTCGCCCGAATGATGTGAATCGCGGTGACACCGTGCAGGTCGATGTTCAGTTCGGCGCGGCGCATCTCTCGTTCTCCGGGCATGCGGAATCCGCCGGCCACGTCGGCGATACGGTCTCCGTTCGCAATCCCGAAAGCAACAAAATGTTCCAGGCAGTGATCGCCGGTCCTGGCCGCGTCGCTGTCGGAAACGCGCCAATCGAAGTCGCGCGAAGAGAAGGATACTAAGGTGAAAAACCAGGCGCTCCTCCGCATCGCCATCTGCGCTCTGCTGATCCCCTATGCGGATGCGGCGCTGAAGAAGAAGTCGAAAGGTCCCGAGCCCACCGCGCTCGACCGCTACATTCAGGAAGCGACGAGCAATCAGCCCGCCACGCAGGTGCAGCCGACGCCGGGTTCGCTTTGGACGCCCGCGTCCCGCCTCACCAATCTCGGCAGCGATACGCGCGGCGTTCAGGTGAACGACCTCGTCACCATTCTCGTTCAGGAACAGGCCTCCGCCGTCGTCAACGGCGCCACCCAGACATCGCGGAAATCTTCTGCCGCGGCATCGGTCAACGCACTGGGCGGAATCAAGCCCGCAACGGGCGCGCTGGCGAATCTGGCTAATATGAGCGGCGCGACCGCGCTCGATGGAAGCGGCAGCGTCTCCCGCACCAGCGCGCTGAGCACCACCCTGAGCGCTCGTGTCACTCACGTACTGCCGAACGGATATCTGGTGCTCGAAGGCTCAAAGAGCGTGGAAGTGAATTCCGAGCGCCAGCAGGTCACGGTTCGCGACATCATCCGCCCGATGGATCTGAGTCCTGGCAACGTGGTGACTTCGGACCAGCTCGCCCAGCTCGAAATCAAAGTCGACGGCAAAGGCGTTGTCAACGACGCGACGCACCGCCCCAACATTCTCTACCGGCTTCTGCTCGGTGTTCTTCCTTTTTAATCAGACATGAACCGTATTATTCCCGCCGCCATTCTGCTGACGCTGAGCGCGCTCGATGTTTTCGGCGCCGCTCAGGTGCGTCTGAAAGAGCTTGTCTCGATCGAAGGAGTGCGTGATAACCAGCTCATTGGCTACGGCGTGGTCGCCGGCCTTGCGGGAACAGGTGATCGCGTTCAGACCCTCTTCTCGGCGCAGAGCCTCACCAACATGCTGGCCCGGATGGGACTGACCGTGAATCCGCTCGCCATTCAGGTGAAGAATGTGGCGGCGGTAATGGTCACGGCCAAACTGCCGGCCTTCGCGCAGCCAGGAGCTCACATCGATGTGACCGTTTCCGCGATCGGCGACGCTCCCAGTCTGCAGGGTGGCGTCCTGCTGATGACGGAGCTGAAAGGTCCCGATAGCCAGGTCTATGCGGTCGCGCAGGGCCCCATGGTCATCGGCGGATTTGTCGCGGGCGGCCAGGGAAATTCGAAAGCCGTCAATCACCCCACCGTAGGCCGCATGCCGAACGGCGCTATTGTCGAGCGTGCGGTGCCCACAGTGTCACTGGGAAAGCAGATTCGCCTCCAGCTCCAGGATGCGGACTTCGCCACCGCCGCACGCATTGCGAGCGCGGTCAACAAGCGGTTCGAGAACTCCGCGCACGCCGATAACTCCGGCGTG
>DASZVV010000051.1:0-6119 GCA_035546955.1 Bryobacteraceae bacterium | reverse complement strand
TGCTCGGGCGAGTACCCCAGCCGGACGAGAGATTGCGGCACTGTCTGATTCACGATTTTGATCACGCCGCCGCCCACCAGCTTCTTGTATTTCACAAGCGCCAGGTCGGGCTCGATGCCGGTCGTGTCGCAGTCCATCATGAAGCCGATTGTGCCCGTCGGCGCGATCACCGAAACCTGGCCATTGCGGTAGCCGCACTCTTTGCCCGTCTCATACGCTTCTTCCCACACGTTCTTCGCCTCGCGATACATGTCGGAAGGGATGTTGCGATGATTGATCCCGCTGACCGAGTCGCGGTGCATGCAAATCACTTCGAGGAACGGTTCGATATTTTTCTCGTAGCCGGGGAACGGTCCTGTCGTTGCCGAAATACGCGCGCTCGTCAGATAAGCCTGGCCCGTCATCAGAGCGCTGATCGCACCGGCGTAATCGCGGCCGCGATCGCTGTCATACGGAATTCCGAACGACATCAGAAGCGCGCCCAGGTTGGCGAAGCCAAGCCCCAGCGGCCGGTAGTCATGGGAATTCCGGGCGATCTTTTCCGTGGGGTACGCGGCGTTGTCCACCAGGATTTCCTGTGCCACGATCAGCGTATCCACGGCGTGGCGGAACGCCTCAACGTCGAACTGCCCGTTCGGACCCACGAACCTCATCAGGTTGAGCGAGGAAAGATTGCAGGCCGAATCATCCAGGAACATGTATTCCGAGCACGGATTCGATGCATTGATTCGCGCCGTGTTTTTGCAGGGATGCCAGCGGTTGATCGTCGTATCGAACTGCATGCCAGGATCGCCGCACTGCCAGGTGGCTTCGGCGATATCGCGCATCAGATCGCGCGCCATGTAGCGGTCCTTCTTTTCACCAACGCCGACCGAGCGTGTCCACCACTCCCGGTCTTCCGCCACCGCCTGCATGAAATCGTCGGTGGCGCGGACGGAATTGTTCGCGTTCTGGAAGAAAATCGAGCCGTAGGCTTCGCCGTCGAGCGAAGAATCGTAGCCAGCCTCGATCAGGGTATGGGCCTTCTTCTCTTCTTTGGCCTTGCACCAGATGAAATTGCGAATGTCGGGGTGTTCGGCGTTGAGGATCACCATCTTGGCCGCCCGCCGCGTCTTGCCGCCGGACTTGATCACGCCGGCGAACGCATCGAAACCCTTCATGAAAGACAGAGGGCCGCTGGCCCGGCCACCGCTCGAAAGATGGCCGTTCTCCTCCCGGATTGCCGAGAGGTTTGTGCCCGTACCTGAGCCCCATTTGAACAACATGCCTTCGGTCTTGGCGAGATCGAGAATGGATTCCAGCGAATCCCGGACCGAGACGATGAAGCACGCCGAGCATTGCGGCCGGACTTCGTTCGTCAGCCGTTTGGTGTTCTCTTCCGCCGTATCGAAGAAATAGCCGTAGCCGCGGGATTCTTTCACGCCCACGTTGAACCAGACCGGCGAGTTGAACGCCGCGTGCTGGTGGAGCATCATCCAGGAGAGCTCGGAGCGGAAATTCTCGCCGTCCTGACGGGTCGCGAAGTAGCCGTCGCGAAGACCCCAGTCGGCTATCGTATCCACCACGCGGTGAACCAGTTGCGCGACGCTGTTTTCGCGCTCGGGCGATCCCAGCTTGCCATGAAAGTATTTGCTGGCGACGATATTGGTGGCGGTCTGCGACCAATCCGCCGGTACTTCTATATCCCTCTGTTCGAAGAGGATAGCGCCCTTGTCGTTGCCAATAGTCGCAGTGCGCGTCTCCCACGCGACCTCGTCATAAGGAGTTTTGCCCTCCTCGAGACGCGCCGTGAAGTATCGACCGAATTCGATGCCGACGCGGGTCGGCGCCGGAAGCTTTCTCGTTGCCAACTCTTTTATTTTCGCACTTGCGGTCGTTGCCATGCCAGATGGTCCTCCAGGGGTGATCGCGGGCTGCCGTGAGTCATCAGACAATCGCGCGCAACCGTGACAGTAGCAATGATGCCCCAAGATCTAGTACCGGTCAAGAGTTTTGTAACCATAAATTGTGTTTATGTTACGGGTTTGCAAACTACATCTGTGTTTGGGATTATGGAAAGGATGCGAAAACTGGGAATAGCGGCTGCCCTGCTTGGTGGGCTCTTTTTGATGGGATGCGAGACGAGTACCCATGGGCCGGATGGAAGCATGCACCAGACTCAAACCGGCGTTTCCGAGACCGGTTATCCGGGCAATCCCGCCCAGCGCAATGATTCCCAATCTCCCGCTCTGAGTTCCTCCACTGAGCAGGAGTATTCGAAGAGCGTCTCCGAGCCGGAAGCTTCGAAGGCCGACGTGAAGGAAGAGACGAAGACGGAAGTGAAGTAGCTCTGGCTACAGCGTCGCCAGCACTTCTTCGGCGTGGCCTTCGGGCTTGACGCCGGCAAAAATCTTCACGATTTTCCCGTTGTCGATCACGAACGTGGTCCGCGCCACGCCCATCACCTTCTTGCCGTACATGTTCTTTTCCTTCATCACCCCATAGAGGTTGGCGATGGTTTTGTCGGCATCGGCCAGCAGCGGAAAATTGAGGTCAAACTTCTCTTTGAACTTCGCCTGGTCTTTTGGGGTGTCGGGCGAGATGCCGAGAATCGTCACACCCTTTTTCGTGAACTTCTTTGCTGTATCGCGGAATTCGCACGATTCAATCGTGCATCCGGGCGTGTCCGCCCGCGGGTAGAAATAGAGAACGATGCGCTCGTTCTGGTGTTTCGCGAGATCGAACTCCTCGCCATTATCCATCAGAACCTTGAAAACCGGGGCTTTGTCGCCTTCTTTCAGCATTGGTCTGCTCCTTTAAGAAAGTCTCGATTTCAGCAGGTCGTTCACGGCCGCCGGGTTCGCCTGCCCGCGCGACTGTTTCATGACCTGTCCCACCAGGAATCCGATCACCGCGGTTTTGCCCGAGCGGTATTGCTCGACCTGCTTCGGATTGGCGGCAATCACTTCATCCACGATCTTGCCGAGCGCGCCTGAATCGCTGATCTGGCGCAGACCTTCGCGCTCCATGATTGCCGCGGCGGTATCGCCCGATTCGAACATCTTCGCGAGCACATCCTTGCCCAGCTTGCCCGAAAGCTCGCCGCCCGCGATCAGCTTCAGCAGTTCGCCCAGATTCGCCGCGCTTACCGGCGATTCGTCAATCGCTCTGCCCGCGGCTTTCAGCAGTGCCGCGAGATCGCCCATCACCCAATTCGCGGCGGTTTTCGCATCCTTCGAGATCGCGACCACTTCGTCGTAATACTCGCCGGTGGCGCGCGATTGAGTCAGCACGTCCGCGTCGTATTCGCTCAGCCCGTAGGATTCGATGAACCGCCTGCGCTTGGCCGAAGGCAGCTCCGGCATCGCGGAACGGACATCCGCGAGCCATTTTTCGCCGATCCGCAGAGGCACCAGATCGGGCTCCGGAAAATAGCGGTAATCGTGCGCATCTTCCTTACTGCGCATTCCGGCTGTCTCGCCCGTTGCCGGGTCGAAGAGCCGCGTCTCCTGAATCATACGGCCGCCGGATTCGGCAATCGCCACCTGGCGGGCGATTTCAAACTCGATCGCCTGCTTCAGGAACCGGAACGAATTCAGATTTTTGACTTCTGCGCGGATTCCGAACTTCTCCGCGCCTTTGAGCCGCACCGAAACGTTGGCGTCCGCGCGCAGATGGCCTTTCTCCATATCGCACGTCCCCACCCCGCAGAACTGGAGCGCCTGCCTGATCTCGGCGAAATACGCCACCGCCTCGTCGGCTGACCGCATATCCGGTTCGCTGACGATTTCGATCAGCGGTGTGCCGCTGCGGTTGAGGTCCACGTATGTAAAGCGGCTGGAATCGCGGAAGCCTTCGTGCTGGCTTTTGCCGGCATCGTCTTCCATGTGGATGCGCGTGACGCCGACCGACTTCGCCACGCCATCAACCACAATGTCCACCCGGCCATGCTCGGCCAGCGGCTGATCGTATTGCGATATCTGATAGCCCTTTGGCGAATCAGGATAGAAATAATTTTTTCGGGCGAAGCGGGATACCGGGTGAATCGTGCAATTCAGCGCCAGCGCGCCGCGTACGGCGAGCTCCACCGCATGGCGATTCAATACCGGCAGCGCTCCAGGCAATGCCAGACAGACCGGGCAAACATTCGTGTTCGGGGATGCGCCAAAAGCCAGCGCACACCCGCAGAAAATCTTCGTGCGGGTGGCGAGCTGGCAATGCACCTCCAGCCCGATCACCGGCTCATATTTCGCGATCTGTTCCGGTGAAGCCAGTTCGATAGGAGCAGCCGTCATGAGATCTACTTCAGGATATCCGGGGCGATGCCGCCTACGCGTCCGGGGCGAATAAACGCACGATGACGTAGCAGATCGCCGCCACGAAAGCGGCGCAGGGGATCGTCAGAACCCATGCACCCACGATCTCGCGCGCCTTACCCCAGCGAACCGCTTTCCGCCGGTGCGACGATCCCACCCCGGCGATGGCGCCGGCGATCGCATGGGTTGTCGAAACCGGCAAGCCCAGGAAGGTCGGGAAGAAAATCGAGATTGCAGCGCCGGTTTCTGCGCAAAAGCCGCCGCGGGGCTTGAGACGCGTGAGTCCGGACCCCATTGTCCGAACGATGCGCCAGCCTCCACTCATCGTGCCAAGGGCAATCGCAATACTGGCCGCGATGATGACCCACAACTGGATCTGATCCCCGTGCTGAAGCTTCGCGGCCACGAGGAGGGCCGTGATGATGCCCATCGTCTTTTGTCCGTCGTTGGTGCCATGCGCACAACTGAAAAGCGCGGAAGAAACGAGCTGCATGCGGCGGAAGAATTTGTCCGACCGGGCCGGCGGCGTGTGGCGGAATACCCAGTGGACGATCAACATCAGCAGCCAGGAAAGCGCCATGCCGATCATCGGAGAGAGTGCGATGAACGCGATGGTGCTGCCCCATTTCCCCTCTACCAGCGCATCCAGTCCACCCTTGGCGATTGCGGCGCCGGCGTACCCGCCGATCAGTGCATGGGATGAACTCGAAGGCAGGCCGAGCCACCACGTGATCAGATTCCAGACGATGGCTCCGAGCAGCCCCGCGAGCACCAGTTCCGGCGTGACGATGCCCGGATCCACATAGCCTTTGCTGATGCTTGACGCGACCCCGGTGCCGAGGACAATAGCGGCAAGGAAGTTGAAAAGCGCCGCCCAAAGTACTGCATGGAATGGCCTCAGCACGCGCGTCGCGACGACGGTAGCGATCGAATTGGCGGAATCGTGAAATCCATTGATGAAGTCGAACAAAAGCGCGATCAGCACGGTCGCGCCAACCAGAATCGGGATGTGCATGTGGTGCGGCTTAGCTGTTCTTCACGGACACGGTCTGCAGAACGTCGGCCACGTCTTCGCAGCGGTCCGTGGCAGTCTCGAGGAATTCGTAGATTTCTTTGTGTTTGATGACGGAGATGGCATCCATGCCGGATTCGAAAAGATTGGTCACGAGACGGCGCACCAGTTCGTCAGCCGCATTTTCAAGCCGGTTGATTTCAATGCATTCCTCCTGCACCGGTTTACCGACCCGCAGCTTTTGAATCGCGACCTGCAGCCGCATGCA
The DNA here is from genome assembly GCA_035546955.1 of Bryobacteraceae bacterium. Classification (GTDB taxonomy): domain Bacteria; phylum Acidobacteriota; class Terriglobia; order Bryobacterales; family Bryobacteraceae; genus BOG-234. The sequence goes on along the minus strand of DASZVV010000051.1, from coordinate 544 downwards.
GCTTGCGTGGATGATCTGGGCGAATTCGAGCACCCCTTTCGGAATCGGATCGATATGGTAAGCCGTCAGACGAAACGAGCTGTCTTCGATTGAGTCGATGACGTCATCCATCGCGGTGGTCAGAGCATGCAGGTCTTCGGGGTCGATGGGGGTGACGAACGTGGCGTGCAGACGCGTGTGGATCTGATGCGTAATCTCGTCGGCATCGTGTTCGAGGCGTTTAATTACACCCGCATTTACGGACATCGCGGCTGCGCCGGCCTCGACGCCTTCACGCAGCGCCCGGGCCGCGTCGTGCACCAGGTTGGATTGCTGCTCGAGCAATTCGAAGAACTTCTCGTCGCGCGGGAAAAGATTCATGTCACTTCACAGAGTAACCGAACCGAAACAATAGCCGGGGAGGTGTCGGACCAAAGTAGAAAGTTCCTACTCTCGCCAAAGTAGAAAGTTCCGGTTTAGAGGGTTATTGAAAAACCCACATGGTATGTTCGCACAGCTTTGCCGGGGTCGCGCCCGGTGAAAGCGCCCAAAGCCGAGGCGACGG
>DASZVV010000050.1:0-12267 GCA_035546955.1 Bryobacteraceae bacterium | reverse complement strand
CGGCAGTAATGCTCGCCGGTAACAGGCGGAAATTGCCGCGGCAATCTGGAGCAGGCCGGAGCAAGCGTGCGGGTGGCCGAACAGCCATGCAAGCTGCCCGCTTTCGATCCGAACACTCGGAACACGATCTCCACTGGAATGTTCGGGCGTAGTCAGTACCGCCAGAACGTGATCGCCGCTCTGGCGCGCATCGTCCAGATGTTTCAAAATCATCATCACCGCGGCGTCGCCCGGCTCGCTCCCCACTTCTGGCTGCATTAAATGCGCGGCAGCCGCCTGAACGGGTTCGCAACACAGATCGACCGCGGCGACGACCGCAGCCTCGATCTCGCCATGCGAAAGCGACGCCATGGCAAGTGAGAGTGCCACGGTTCCCGACGCTTCCTCTGCCGATACCGCGAACCCCGGACCCTCGGACCCGAATTGCTGGTTAAGCCGATTCGCGACCATGTTGGGCATGCATCCCAGCGTGGAGGCGGCATTCAGCTTCCGTCGGTTAGTCTGCGCGGCGCGGCTATCCTTCCAGCGCCAATGAAGCCCATGCCGAACGGCCTCCGCGTCACACTGCATCCCGACAAAAATGGAGGTCCGCCCGGAGATGGATTCCATCTCCCGCTGCATCGTGGCTGCCAGACGCAACAACAGAGTCTGTTGCGGAAGAGTGTCCGCCAGATCCGCGGGAGGAAACCGCAGTCCATCGATTGCAAGCGGGAAGCTCTCGATCTTCGGAATTGCGTGTGGATTCCTGGAGAACAGGCATGATTCGAATGCTTCTGTCGAGTCCAGATTTCCAGCGTGGATCGCCATGGCGACAACCGCAATGGGTTCCGGCTTTCGCTGCGGCGGTGGAACGCTCCATATTGGATATTCAGAGCTCCATTCCTCCACAATCATGTGCGCATTGTTGCCGCCGAATCCGAAGCTGCTGACTGCGGCTCGACGGACACCCCCGCAGAGCCAGGGCTCTGCTTCGTGGAGCAATCGAAAAGGCGATTCCACTTCCGCGGCAGGTTTTTCCGCATGGAGCGTCGCTGGCCGAACCTGCGCCTCCATCCCTCCCAGAACCTTCAGCAGTCCCGCCGCGCCCGAGGCTGTGACGAGGTGTCCCAGGTTCGATTTGAGCGAACCCAGTGGAACGTCAGAGGCGCCCGCGAACACGCTTTTCATGCTGCGAATTTCGGTCGCATCACCAAGCGTGGTGCCGGTGGCGTGACACTCGACGAGCGAGATCTCGAGCGGAGAGAGTCCGCTCATCTCGTAAGCGGCCCTCATTGCCCGAATCTGGCCGCTCTCCGATGGAACCAGCAATCCACGGCTGCGTCCGTCATTGGACAGTCCAACTCCGCGAATGACACCCTGAATCCTGTCTCCGTCCCGCATAGCGGTCGAGAGCAGCTTGAGCACTACCAGCGCAACGCCCTGCGCGGGCACCAGACCGTCGGCCTCCCGATGGAATGGCCTGCTTCGCCCGCCTGGACTGAGCGCCGAAAGCGTGGTGAATCCGAGATGGAGAAAAAGGTCGTCCACATGGTTGACCCCGCCTGCGATCGCCAGATCCGCGTGCCCGTCCGCAAGTTGTCTGCACGCCAGGGCGATGGCATAGAGAGACGATGCGCAGGCGGCATCCAGCGAGAAGCGCTGTCCCTCAAACCCAATCGCCTGCGCCGTGAGTGCCGCGGGCAAACCCGAATTGAATCGATTCTCGGGTGTTGCGGGCTTCTTTCCACCCCATACATCGTGAGCGAATCGAATCAGGCCTGGGGTTGGATAGCTGAGATTACCCAGAATGACGGCGCCGCGAGGTTGTTTTCGCTCGATGTCGAGCCCGGCATCCCGCAGGGCTTCGCGCGCGGCATGAAGCGTCCACAAAAATACCGGATCCAGCCCCGGGTCGATGGGAATTCGAAAGCCGCGTGGAGAAAAGACCTTCTCGAATCCGGTGACATATCCGCCAATATCGTTGAGCGTTTCTTTTGCGAGAGCATCCCGGTCCGCTCCGGGATAAACTCCCCAAAGCCCCGGCGGCGCGTGACTCAGAACAGAGCGGCCCTCACGCACGATCTTCCACAATTCCTGCGGGCTCAATGCTCCCGGCAGAACGCAGCCCTGTCCAATGATCGCGATCGGCGGAAATGTCATTGCGCCGCCTCTTCCGTGTGGGGAATGACGTACATCTCCACATCGCTCAGTTCTGCGATCGTCTGGCCGGTGAGATTCCGGAAGCGAATGTCGTACCGCGCCCTGTCACTCGTACGTGACCGGGTGGTCACGATGCAGTGAATCGAACCGGCCTCCGGAGGCCGGCATAAGATCACGCGACCAATGGCGAGCGGCAGCGATTGCCCCATCCCCGCGCAAACCCCGCACAGCAGCGCAAGCTGGAGCCCGGCGTCCAGCATCGCCGGATCGCACGACGGATAACGGCCGCCCCAGCCTGCATCGATCACTCCGTCCACCAGGGCAGCCGCTCCCTCTTCCGAGAGTGACTCAATTTCCCGGATCAGTTGAAAGCTCTGCCGATGGAACAACCTGCCCTCGCCGTATAGCGGCCCTTCCAGAAAAATTCCAGGCCGCGGTGCATTCACCCTCTGGGGAGTGGCCACCGCATCCGCCGCGCGGGCACTGACGCGCATCGCCCCGCTACGATCTCGAAGCCCCATTTTTCCGCCAGGATCGAGCCGGAGATCGAATATTTCCTCCCGAGCTGTAAAATCCGGCAGCACGACCCCGCGCAACACTCTGAATTCTTCCAGGCAGATCGGGAAACCGGTTTCGTTCGATGAAGCGCAAAGCCGCGAAAACCAGTCAATGCTGCAGACAACAGGCAGTACAACCTTTCCGCGAATCCGGTGCCCCTCGAGATGGGGCATGCTTCTCGACCCTGCCGTTATCTGCGCCTGAAGATTTATTTCGGACCGGGGAAGGCTTCCCGCGGTCAGGACAATCTCCGCATCCCCGCTCGACCGGCTTTCCGTCACAAACGCTTCCGCCCCGGCGCGCAAAGGAATCAGTTCCACCCCCTGCGATGCGAAATGTTTCGCCAACTGGGGAGTGACCATCCCGCCTTCCCACGGCCCCCACCCAATCGCGGTCACCCGGCACCGGCCCTTTCGCGCCTCTGCCTCGAATGCCGCTACTTTATTCAGGACCTCGTTCGCCATCGCGTAGTCCGCCTGACCGCGATTTCCATCCCGCGCGGCGATGGACGAAAACAGGCAGATCCAGACCAGCGGATCCGATCTCATTGCAGACAGAAGCGTGGAGAGCCCCCGCACCTTGGTATCGAACACCTGATCGAACTGCTCGGCTCCTGACCGTTTCTCGAGCAACGCATCGGCTAATACGCCCGCGCCGTGCACCAGTACCTGAACCGGTCCCCACTGCTGGCGGACGTCTGCCAGCAGCGCGGAAACGGCAGCCTCGTCGCGGACATCGATGGATGCGTAACGCACCACCGCGCCCGCCGCTTCCAGGCGCGCGATGTTGCGGCGGATCTCTCTCATTGCTGTGATCCTGCCGGCCTCTCGCGCGAGTTCACGTGGCGTCAGCGATTTCCGCGCCGTGAGGATCGCGCGTTTGAGCGCGGCATCGTCTGCGGCATCGCGCAGGTAATCCGGTTCTTCTTCGAGCGGGCTGCGGCCGAGCAGCAGCAGCCTGGGCTGAATTCGTGCCGCCAGTTCGAGAAGGCATTCGGCCGTCACTCCGCGAGCGCCGCCGGAGGCAGCAATCACCGCCCCGAAAGGCAACTGCTCCGCCACAATCGCACGCGCTTCGCAGGCCTTCAGCGTGAAGCGTTCGCCCTGTTCGGATAATCCGATTTCCCGGTCCGCTCCGCCTTCGAACAACTCGCGGACAATCGCCTCCGCGATAGCCTTCGGCTCCCGGTTACCTCGCGCAACATCGATCGCGCGCACGCAAACATCCGGCCATTCGCGCGCGGCTGTTTTGGCGAGCCCTGCCAGACCGGCGATCCAGGCGCGAGCGCCGCTCATCGCCGAAGTCCCCAGCTGGCCGCCCGTATCCTGGATAGTGACGAACAGCCCGCCGGGACCGCGCCGCTTTTGAGCGTAGGCGACTGCCGCCTCAAAAGCTTCGCGCTGAATCGCTATCGCCTGATCCGGCGTTTCCACGGTCCGAAGTCCGCCGAGGTAGAGCACGCCGCGCGCATTGGCCGATACCTCGCTTTGTTCTTCGGTTTCGATGCCAATCTCTCTGAGACGTTCCCGCACCGCGCCCGCTATGCCGCAATCATCCGGAATCAGAACCAGTGGACCGTCCCCAAACAGCGCGTGAGCCGCGAGCCCGGACGCAGGCCGCTGTTCCAGCCGCACCGTAAATCGCATCAGCCGCGCGGCACCCCCGCTCGCGTTATTTTCCGTCAGGACTTTTTTTTTACGGGGTCTTCACCGGTGGAGGATTCGAAATAGTTTACGATCTCCGCCATGGTGCGCAGTTTCGACATCTTCGCCGTATCGAGATCAGGGAGCGCCGGAACGCGATCCTTCATCGCCGAGAGAATCTCGACCCGCTTGATCGAGTCAATCCCCAGTTCGCCTTCGAGATCCATATTCGGCTGTATCATCTCGACCGGGTAACCGGTTTTCTCCGCGACAATTTCCAGCACCAGCGGCATCAGGTCCGTGGTTTCTGCCGAGGTAGTCGGTGCTGGCTGTTTCACTGCGGGCACTGGGGGAGGAACAGAAACAGGCGGACCCGCAAGTGCAGCGGCTGCGGGCGGCGGCGTCGGCCGGGGTGCTGCGGCCGATACTTCAGCGGGACGTGCAACCGGAGGCGGAGACATCCTCATAACTCCGTTCGAGGGTCCATGCGCCGTTGCAGCTGGCATCGCGGCCCCCGAAGACCGTTGCCGAAGAGTCGCGTAAGAGGATTCAATGGCGCGCAGGAACGTCGAGTGACTTTCCGCGAGAAGCCTTTCGTGTTCCATCTGCGCGGCAATGAGCGGTGCGTGCAACTCACGCAGACTCCACAGCCACTTGTCGGAGGGTGGCTGGCTGATCAATCCGTCTGCGGGAACCTGCGGCGCAAGCGGTGCCGCGGCCGTCTCGTTCGGCGTCATCGTCGTTTGCGCCTGCGGCGCTGTCGGCTGTTCAACTGGTTTTGCTCGGTCCATGATCTGTTCGGCCTTTTGCGGATACGGCTTCTCGAAATTTGCGCCTGAAATTTGTACACTGAGCCGTGGTTGAGATGCCGTGTCAGTCGGGGGCGCCTCAGGAAGACGCTGGCCTTCCCAAAGCGATTCGAGCTTCATGGGAATCCCCGCGGCGCTCAGGCGCGCGAGTGCGTCGTGAAACGCTGTCACTCCGTCCTGATTACGATCGTCCAGCGCAATCGCGAGGTGCGGCTTTCCTGCGAGGCAGCGCTTCACCAATTTCGTGAGCACTGCTTCCGGCCCCACTTCAATGAAAGTTCGGGCGCCTCCCCTGTACATCGCGTCAATCATTTCCACGAACCGGACCGGCTTTGCAACCGCCGAAGCCAGTTGCGGCCGGATGTCTTCCTCCACCGGAGAGTACGGTTCGGCTGTGACATTGGAAAATACAGGCACTTCGAGGCTCTGGATCGGAATGCCGCTTAACCCGGCAGCGAACGGCTCACAAGCCCCCGCGACAATCGGTGAATGAAACGCGGTCGCTACAGGAAGCGGCGTCGACGCGATGTGTTCGGCTGACAGCCGCGCAGCCGCGGCCTCGATCGCCTCTCTCGTTCCTGACAGCACAACCTGCCGGGGCGAATTATCATTGGCGAGCGTCAGCGGCAGATTCCACTTGAGCAGCAGATTCTCCAGCGCCGCGCGATCGCACGAGACCGCAAGCATCGCGCCTTCCGTCGAGTGGCTCGCCTCCGCCATTCGCTGGCCCCGCAACCGCGCAATCCGGATCGCATCGATCGCAGAAATCGCTCCCGAAGCGGCGAGCGCTGTCACTTCACCCAGGCTGTGGCCCGCCACACACAGGGGCCGGAGATCGACGAGCTTCAACAAACGCAGCATCGAGAGGCTGGCGCACGTCAATGCGGGTTGGGCCCAGTCTGTTTCTCTCAGCAGGACCTGCTGATGATCGCGATCCCTGTCCGAAAAGACAGGAACGGGAAAGACTCTGGCATGCAGAGGTTCCTGCTCGAATTCTGTGAGCGCGGCCGTCTGATCCCACAGCTCGCGTACCGGCTCGAAGTGAATCGCCAGGCTGGCGCCCATTCCGGCATACTGACTTCCCTGGCCGGGAAACAAGAACGCGACCGGCCCGGCAGATGCCTCCCCGCTGAAGTGAATATCCCGCGGCTGGTCACCCTGGCGATCCGTCAGATATTTTGCGGCGCGCTCCAGCAGCCGGCCTGCTTCATCCTCATTCGATGCCACGAAAGCCAGCCGGACCGACGCAGTCGCATCAAAAGTGCTTTGCGACCGTTTCGCGAGATGCGGAAGCGCGCCCGGAGCGAAGCACTTTGCAGCTTCCCGGCGGCAGAGGCTCGCGAGCGCATGATCGTCCGGCGCACTCAGCGCGACCATTTCAGACGGCATCGCGCGAATCCTTGCCGGCTGTGAAGCGCCGCGATATTCCTCCACAATCACGTGGAAGTTTGTGCCCCCGAAACCAAGTGCGCTCAGCGCCGCTCTGCGCGAGTGCTGAGGGTTGCGGATCCAGGGCCGCGCGGCCGTATTCAGGTAAAACGGCGTCTTCCTGCCGGCGAGCGATGGGGCGGGTTGATTGACTTTGATGGTCGGCGGCAGCACTTTGTGGTGCAGCGCCAGGGCAGCTTTCGCCAGTCCCGCCGAGCCGGCTGCGGCTTTCGTGTGCCCGATCTGGCTCTTGATGGAGCCGATCGCGCAGTGTTCCGGGGGCACGTCGCCATATATCTTCAGGAGTGCTTCGAGTTCGACGGCATCTCCCGCACGCGTTCCGGTTCCGTGCGCCTCGATCAGTTCGATAGTAGCCGGCGAGATCCCCGAACTCTCATACGCCCGGCGGAGCGCCCGCATCTGGCCTTCGACCGACGGTGCATAGATGCTCGTGGCTTTACCATCGGACGAAGTGCCGATCCCCCGCAGAACGGCATAAACCGGATCGCCATCGCGCTCGGCGTCTTCGAGGCGGCGCAGGGCGAACAGTCCGACTCCCTCTCCCAGTAACGTTCCATCGGCCTCCGCCGAAAACGGGCGGCACTCGCCCGAAACCGAGAGAGCCCCCGTCTGCGCGAAGCACATGAACATCAAAATGTCGTTCAGGGCATCCACGCCGCCCGTGACAACCATATCGGCTCTGCCCATCCAGAGCTCGCCCGCAGCCATCGAAAGAGCCGCGAGAGATCCCGCGCAGGCTGCGTCCACCACTGTATTCGTACCGCCCAGATCCAGACGGTTGGCGATTCGCCCGGCCACCACGTTACCGAGCAGCCCCGGAAAAGTATTCTCCTGCCACGGTACGTAGCAGGCTTCCAGTGTCTCCGCAACTCGCTTCACCGCGTGCTCGGGAATCCCGCTCGCTCGCATCGCGCGTTCAACCAGCGGCAACTGCAGCCGGCCGGACATGTGCGCCACCATCTCCGTCGCGGAGGCAACTCCGAGAATCACGCTGATCCGGCTGCGATCCATCGATTCATAGCGGCCTCGGGTGGCCTCGTGCAGGACGCGCTTCGCGATCAGAAGCCCGAGAAGCTGCGCGCTGTCTATCGCCGGCAGTGTCCTGGGAGGAATTCCGAACTCGCCCGGAGCAAAGTCGGAATCGGGCAGGAAACCGCCGCGCGCCGTATAGACTTTGTCCGGCGTGCCCCGGTCCGTGGCGAAGTAATCGGCGCCGAGCCAGTGAGTCCGGGGGACATCCGTAATACGGTCCCGCCCTTCAAGGATGTCCCGCCAGAATGCCTCTGTCGTCGGGGCGCCTGGGAACAAGGCTCCAACGGATGTGATTGCGAGTGGCTGCGCGGTTTCCATTCTCAAACTAGCCAACTCCGAGCCTTCGCGGGCGATAGCAAAACGCTTCTGAAGGAACGTCTACCCCGCAGGCGCGAAGCTGCTGGGCTCGCGAGGTGACTGCGGCGCCCTCCAGCAGATTGAGCCCGATCTGCACGACCGTCCGCTCGCCGGGCGATTCGAGAAAACTTCCTTTCGTCCATGCGTTGAATGCGCCCATGGCGGGTCCGCACCAGATCTGATAGTCCCCGCGGCGGCTCTCGTCTCCGTTGATAGCCCAGCGGCTGGCCATCCCAAGGTACCAGCGGAAGATCAGTGCCATTTTGTGATGCGGCTCATACAGCGCGCGGGCGGCCTGCTCGGGCTCTCTTCTGAGCCAGTACGCCTGCGTTTCCTCCCATATGCCGTCGAGAGAACTCCGGAAAATTTCTTCCAGTTCCTTTCTGACTTCATCGGGAAGTGCTTCGATCGAATCATAGCTGCGATACAGCTCATACAGCCGGTTTGCCCTCGCCGCGAAGAGCGTTCCCCTGCGCAGCACCTGTACTTTCACGCCAAGCTCGAACATGTCCGCCGCCGCGGCCATGGCGACATCCGCCAGTTCGGCGCGCGCCAGCATTGCTTTCCCGTCTGCCGAAAGTCCCGATTCCACAGCCCCCTGATTGAGCGAACCTGTAACCACATAATCTGCTCCCAGTGCGAACGCGGCCGCTACGGCGGAGGGCGTTCCAATGCCTCCCGCCGCTCCTATTCTCAGGCGGCTGTCCAGCTGATGCCTGGACCGGATCTCCTCCCAAAGAACTTTGATAGTCGGCAGAAGTGCTGCAAGAGGCCGGTTGTCGGTATGGCCCCCGGAATCCGCTTCGACGGTCACGTCGGTTGCAAGCGGCAACCTCTTTGCGAGATGGACTTCATCCTGGGTCAACAGGCCCTGATCGGCCAGATCGTTCAGCAGACTGGATGGCGGTGGGCTCAGGAATCGTTGTGCGACTTCGGGCCTGGACAATTTGACGAATAACGCCCGCGGCCGGGCGATGCTGCCATCGGGACGCGTGGCGATGCCCTTCACTCCCGCCAGGACGACGGCCGGCGTCAACGTCATATACGCAGACGCTTCGACGCATGGAACGCCGCGTTCGAGAAATAATTTAGCCGATTGAATTTCGAGAGCAGGCTCGTGTGGCGAATGGATCAGATTCGCTCCCCACGGCAGCCCTCGTCCGGACAGGTGAGAAGCAATCTTTGCGACTCCGGCCTCGACTCTCTCGAACGGAAGCCCTGCCGCCCCGAAAAAGCCGAGCATTCCATGATGTGCAAGCGATTCGACGAGTTCGGGCGTCGCGATGCCATTTGCCATGGAACCGGCCGCATAGGCAAATCGCGTACCGTGTGTCTGCTGGAAATTACTTCCGCCAAGCCATTCGGGAAATGTCGGTGGCAGCACTCCAATCAATCCTGCGGAATCCCTCTTTGGCAGGCCAATCGACGCAATCATCGTCCCGCTCTGCGCGTCTCGCTCGATGCACAGTGGCTCTCGTATCTGTTCCAGCGCCTCAACCGAAAGGTCGTTCACAATCGAACCAGCGCGAATGGATCCCGAAGCAGTTCATCGATTTGTAATGCGATACGTCGCGGGCGACGCTCTATGCTGCATGCGCGGGCCGGGAAACCGTTGAAAACCGGCATAAAAAGGTTAGTGTAGCCGAATGGTTGCTTTCTCGCGGCGTCATTGGCGACAGGTCATCGGCGAACAGCATCTGACGGGAAGCCCTCCGGAAACGGCGATTGAGATTCGTGTAAAGACTTCTTGCCGCTCACTGACATATGTTCGCGACAGGAAACATCGCCATAGAGCATAGAACAGAACCTGCAAGCGTGGCAGATTCATTCTCAAACCGGGAACCGATCTACCTGGCCCGCATGATCGCGGCGAGAGTCTCGATGCCGTCCCAAAGATTTCCGAGTCGGAGATTTTCGTCGTCGGTGTGCTGGTTGTCATCAGCATTCGCGATCGCTACGCCAACCACAGGTACATGCAGTTCGTCAATGAAGGTCACCACGGGAAGCGTTCCCCCGAGGGTTCGCAAACGTATCAGCTTGTCGCCCCATGCCGTACGCAGCGCTTCCGTTACGAAAACGGCTTGGGAATTCTGCGGCTCAGTTCTCCATGCGCCTCCGGCGGCCCCGGCTCCCAGAGTGCGGCGGATCCTCGCTATCCTGGGATGTGCCACCAACTCCTCCACATTCGGATCTTGATCCGTGATGAAATAGCCCTGCTTCCGAATATGTTCGATCACTCGGTCCTGCATCACTCGTGGGGAATTCTCCTTGACAAGCCGCATCAGGATCTCGGCAGTTGCGCTTGCCGGAATCACCGCTCCCAACTCGCCGCCCTTCATCATATGGACGCTGAAACTTGGCAGATTCAGGCCCTCCTGCAGCGAACGCGCAGCCCCATCGGGCGAACCCACGCCATATGTCTTCTGCATAGCGGCCGTGTCATCCGGAACTGCATCGATCATCTTTATCGCATCGGCTGGTAGCGGCAAGACGTCGGAATAAAAGCCATCGATCAGCACTTTTCCTGAGGCATTCACCATCGAGGCAACTAACTGGGCGAGCCGCACATTCGCATCGGGCATCCAGTTGCCGTAATTTCCGCTATGCATTCCAGCTCTGGCTGTGTAGACCGTAACTTCCACCCCAGCTCCGCCGCGCGCGCCGTAGTAAATAGTAGGTCTGCCGGTCGGATGTTGCGGGCCGTCGAGGAAAACCATCACGTCGGACTGCAGCCTGTCGTGATGAGTTCGCAAGGCGGCTGCGAGTCCGGTTCCGCCTCCTTCCTCCTCTCCGTCCAAAATCACCTTGATATTGTTGGCGGGGCTGCCGCCGAGGGCGTCGAGCGCAGAGACGAATGCTTCGACGGGACCTTTGTCATCGCCCGCGCCGCGCGCATAGATACGCCAGTCTGGCAGGAACTCGCCAGGCGAGCTCGTGTTGGTCAGTACCTTGCCGCCGCTATCGATGCTGTTGTCCCGAAACACAGGGAGGAATGGGTCCTCCTGTCTCCACGTCGATCGGTTCACCGGCTGGCCGTCGTAATGTATGTAGAACAGGATGGTCCGTGCCGCGCCGGGCAAGAGTTTTTCAGCGAAAAGGGTGGGCGCTACATCCGGCGTTGCCTGCCAAATCTCGGGATTCATCCCACGGCGTGTAAGCATCTCGCGCAGATACTCGGCGTTCTTCTTCAGATTCGAATATCGCCGTGAATATCGCGGTAATCAGGAGAATCGTCGCCGTGCGCATGCCCGAGTCTAACATCCTTAACAAAAGAGGAATGGACACTTAGCGATATCGGTTCGTAACCTGTCTCGTAGGGGCTAACCCGCTTGATGCTATCGAGATGAAAGCAAGACCGTCCAGGCTGCCGAGCCGTCAATTGTTCACAGTGATGATGCGGAGATCGTAGCTCGCGCATCCCTTGTTCCGGGAGATGCCAGCTATCCAGACTTCGCCGTTACCAACCATGACACCCGGGTAGTTGGCGAATAGTGTCTCAAATTTCTGGTTCCGGATGGCGGCGACAACTCGTGCGTTGAAAATCTGAGCATAGTTTCGACGGCAAATATCAGCGGTCGTAACCCGGCCAGGAACTCGCGTTCGGAGAGGATAGGCGGCCATGGCACAAATTGCTCTGGAATCGTGCTGCGCAACGGTCGCCTGAAGGTTTGTCAGAAAACTCCGCACTTCCTGTGATCTTAGGCCGGCGACCGCAATTCGCAAGTCCACGGATTGCTCCTGGGAGAAAAGACATGTGCTGCAGATCAAGAAAGCCGAGGTGCCGGGAGACATCTATTGCCCGCACTCTGCTACACATCCGCTACGGCGGGCCAACAAACTCGGCTGTCGATCCCGGTACGTTGTCCCAGTGTTCGATTATAACTTTGAAGGTACCGATCCAACTAAAAATTCGCGGTCGCGTCAAACGTTCCGGGCGCAAGCGCTTCGCTGACTACTTCGCCTTGTAACCCTGCCAGACGTACTCCAGCGCTTCCGGCAGAGTCTGTTTCTTCACAGCGCCATCCGTGTGGCCGGCGTTGCGCGCGAAGACAAACTGGTAGTGATAGCCCTTCGCGGCCAGCGCGCGAGCCATGATCTCGTTCGCAGCCACCCAGTCGTGAGTGTCATCACCAGGACGCCCGTTATCGCGGTCCCCCACTTCCATCCAGATGCGAATCGGCTTCGCCGGCGCCGCCGGAATCAGATGCTCTTCCAGCTCAAACGCGCCATGCGGCAGATTCGGATCGGTCGGCGACTGCTGGTTCACATACGTCCCCGAG
>DASZVV010000049.1:0-8182 GCA_035546955.1 Bryobacteraceae bacterium | reverse complement strand
AGTTATTCGATGTCGATGACCTACGCTCTGCCGTTCGGCAAGGGGAAGCAATTCCTGGGCAATTCGAGCAAAGCGCTGGATCTCATCATCGGCGGATGGTCGATTCAGGGCTCGCAGCTGATCCACAGTGGCACACCGCTGCAGGTGACGCAGACCAACGCGAACACGGGCTGCAACGGTTGTACGCAGCTTCCGAACGCCACCGGCGTTGCGGCGCAGACCGACGGATCGGTTGACCAGCGCATCTATGAATGGGTGAATCCGGCGGCCTTCACGGCTGCTCCGGCCTACACCTTCGGCAATGTGAGCCCGCGTATCCCGGTGTACAGCCCGCCGCTGTTCAACATTGACGCGTCGATGTTCAAGACGTTCACGTTCAAAGAACGCGTTAAGTTCCAGTTCCGGGCAGAGGCGCTGAACCTCACCAATACGGTGCTGTTCGCGTCGCCCACACTGAACGTGAACAGCCCAAGTACGTTCGGCGTCATTACCAGCCAGACGAACTTTCCGCGCCTTATTCAGCTCGGCGGACGCATCACCTTCTGAGACTGACAGAAAGCTGAAACAAAAGCGAAGGGACCAGCGGAGAGCCGGTCCCTTCGCTTTTTGTCGTATGTGACAAGCCGCCATTCTCCTTATCTCCCCTGTCCCCACTCAACTGTCTCCGAAATAACTAACCGAATTTAGTTTTTTCTCAAAACCATAAGAAAAAACTTAGTAGATCGCCCTTGCCAATGTAAGGATCTGTGATAATTTAACAACATCAGTTTGGAGACACGCTTTGCGGCCGTTGTCTCTTTTCGCCGGCTCAACGCCACGAGCCGCCCGCGATTCATCCCAGTCGTTCTCGCTCTCACAACGGGGAGCCTTCATCCCGGCATCACGCTTCCGCCGCGTCACGTCTCTGCGCGCCGGCATCTGCTTGTCCACGCACGATTCACCTGCCCTGAAGCATCCGTAATCCAAAAACTCAAACAGGGAGTCTCATATGCGTTTCTTCTGTACGCTCGTTCTGATTTCCGCGGTGCTCTGGGCCCAATCCTTTCAGGGGTCGCTCAGAGGCCGCATTACCGATCCCAAAGACGCCGTCGTGCCACTCGCAAAAGTGACAGCCGTTGACGATGCGACACAAGTGAGCAGTTCGACCGTCACCAATCAACAGGGTGAGTATTCGTTTCCCGCGCTCAAGCCCAGCACTTACACGCTGGTTGTGGAAGCACCCGGCTTCAAGCGGCTGGAGAAAAAGGCAATTCTGATTTCGACCCAGTCCGCCGTTGCTCAGGATGCGAAGCTCGAGATCGGTCAGGTGACGGAAACGATCAACGTTTCGGCCGAGGCGGACCTGCTGGTCACGGCGGAAGCTTCCACCGGCACTGTGATCGACCGGCAGAAGCTGGAAGATCTGCCGCTTCTGGGCCGGGACCCTTTCCTGCTGGCGCGCCTGAGCGAAGGCGTAGTCTGGACCGGCAATCCAAAATTCGACCGCATGGAGGATCAGAGCGGTCAGTCGCAGATTTCGATCGCAGGCGGCCCTGTGGGCGCCAATAACTACACACTGGATGGCATTTCAATCACGGATTCCACGAACCGCGCCGTGATTATCCCGGTTCAGGACGCGGTATCGGAGATGAAGGTCCAGGCCAACACTTACGATGCGTCGATGGGGCGCACCGGCGGCGGCGTGTTCAACGCCACTATGCGCTCCGGCACCAACCGCATGCACGGCTCGGCGTTCGGACTGCTCCGCGAAACGGATTGGCTGGCGAATAACTTTTTTGCAAATAAAAATGGTCAGGCGAAGCCGGATTCTCCGTTTAAAAACTACGGCGATTCGCTCGGTGGGCCGATCCGCATTCCGAAAGTCTACGATGGCCGCAACCGCACATTCTTCTATGTTTCGACCGAAGGATACCGGCAGTTCGATGCGGTAACCAGCACGTCGAACGTCCCGACCGCGCTCGAACGGACCGGTGATTTTTCGAAGAGTCTATCCACGCTGAAAAACGGAACTCTGCAGACGATGTATGACCCGCTCAGCACGAACCTGACGACGGGAGCGCGAACGCCCTTCTCTGGTAACGTGATTCCCGCAAGCCGCATTGACCCGATCGGCCTGAAGCTGGCCTCTTACTATCCGCTGCCGACCACCGCCCCGACATTTTACGGCGCGCCCGACTACGCGGTAACCCTTCGCACACAGGATCGTGCCGATCAGGGCACTTTCAAGGTGGATCATGAGCTGTTCCCATGGCTGAAACTATCGGCGAATTATCTCCACTACGGTAGTCAGGAGCCCTCGAATCAGACGTGGCCGGGCAGCATCGCGACGCCGGGGCAGACCACGATCTACCGCCATGTGGACGCTTCCGGCGCCAACGCGACAGCGACTCTGAATCCCACCACGGTTCTGACGGTGCGGTTCGGCTACAATCGTTTTCCGGATTACGAGCCGCAGTTCAGCAAAGGTTTTCAACTGACGGAACTCGGATTCCCGGCATCGGTGGATGCGCTGACGCCCGGTCCATCGAATTTTCCGAGCATCACGACTGGTGAATTCACCGGATTTGGCGGCAGCAGCACAAGCTGGCGCGTACAGTTCTCCACCAGCTTCAACGCGGAACTGGCGAAGTTCATCGGCAAGCACGGCTTGAAATTCGGATACGAATGGCGCGTTCTTCATGACGCCACCACGACCGCGACTGCTCCCAGCAGTTTCAGTTTCGCCTCGACGTTCACTTCGCAAACGCCCACGAAGACGGTTACCGGCACCGGCGGCGGGCTTGCCACTATGCTGCTTGGATATCCGGGCGGCAGTATCACGACTGGATCGTTCTTTAACGATTACATCCGCTACAACGCGTTCTTCATCCAGGATGACTACCGCATCACCCCGAAGCTGACTCTCAACATCGGTTTCCGTGGTGAGCACGAAAGCAATCCCGCGGAAGTGAACAACCGGTACCTGATCGATGCGGACCTCAGCGCCGTAAATCCACTGCAGGCCAGCATTCCCAGCCTGAAGCTGATGGGGCAGACACGCTACGCGGGGGTGAACGGAAATCCCAACCACGCGGGGAATCCGCTCGGGCTCAAAGCGGGTCCGCGTATCGCTTTTGCCTATTCGGCGAACTCGAACACCGTAATCCGCGGCGGATGGGGCATCTTCTGGATTCCGCAGTCGTTCAGCGCGCAGAATGCTCTGGGCTATTCGCAGACGACTCAGATCATTACCTCGAACAATAACAACTACACTCCGATTTCCAGCCTTGAGAATCCCTACCCGAATGGTCTGACGCCGATAGCGGGTAACTCGCTCGGTGGTCTGGCAGCAATCGGGCAGGGGATCACGGCCACTGATCCCGGAACGCGCTCGGCCGGATACGTCGAACAAATGTCGCTCGATGTGCAGCGGCAGGTGATGAAAAATCTTGCGCTCAAGTTGGGGTACGTCGGCTCGCATACGCTCCATATGCCGTATTCGATCCCGCTGAACAACCTCAACCCCGCCATCGCCTTTCCCCTCGGTTCGGCGGGACTGAGCAAATTGGTGTCGAATCCCTTCTATGGATTGGCACCGGCGACGACGAATCTCGGAAACAGTACCACGTTCGCTGAGTACAACCTGCTGTCGGCGTATCCCGAGTACTCGAGCGTGAGCCTGAACTCGCCAATGGGCCGTGCTTACTACTATTCGCTCTATATCAAAGGTGACTGGCGCATGCGCGGCGGTCTGACGATGGGGGCCACTTACACGTGGTCGCGCAATATGGCTTTGACCTCGGTGCAGAACTACTACGCGCCGATCATTCCGCAGGGAATGGCGCTGGCAAGCACGGATACACCGAACAGCTACTCGATGTCTTTTACCTACGAGCTTCCGTTTGGACACGGAAAGATGTTCCTGAAGAATTCGAATAAGCTGCTCGATATCGTCGCCGGCGGATGGTCCGTGCAGGGAACACAACTGATCCACACGGGGACGCCGCTGAGCGTGTCACAGAGCAACGGTAATACGGGTTGCGGCTGCACGCAGCTTCCCACCGCGACCGGCATCTCCGCGGTTCGTCCGGATTCCGTCACGGATCCCACGTACGAATGGCTGAATCCGGCAGCCTTCTCGATCACACCGGCTTACGCATTCGGCAACGTCGCACCGCGGCTGAATGTCTATGGGCCCGGACTGTTCAATCTGGATATGTCGGCCTTCAAAACTTTCACAGTGAAGGAATACTACAAATTCCAGTTCCGCGCGGAAGCCCTGAACGTAACCAACACGGTGCTGTTCGCCAGCCCGGCGACGAACATCAGCTCGCCGGGAACGTTCGGCACGATCACCAGCCAGACGAACTTCCCGCGGCTGATTCAGATGGGCGTGCGAATCACGTTCTGAGGATGACGGAGATACCAGAGGGCCGGATTCGCCCGGCCCTCGTGGGGAGGGAAGCGATATGAGAACCGGACGTCCCGTTCCCGCTCTTTTGTTGAAGAAAATCGAACGCCAGGCACTGGAAGCATGGGCCGGGCAGTCGGAGAATTCGCCGGCGCTCGCGCAGCGTGCCCGGATGATTTTGCGCTGCGCGGCGGGATGTTCGAATACCGAAGTTGCCACCGAACTTGGCCTGACGACGCAGACGGTTGGCAAATGGCGTCAGCGATTTCTGGCCAAACGCCTGGACGGTCTGCTGGATGAACCGCGCGCGGGGACTTCGCGGCGGCTCAGCGAGGCCGACGTGGACCGTGTGTTGTCACTCACTCTGCAATCGGCGCCGGGCGGCGCGCCGCAATGGTCCACGCGTTCACTGGCCGCGGTGGCGGGATTGAGCCGCGCCAGTGTGCATCGTATCTGGCGTGCGTTTTCGATTCAGCCGCACCGGGCCGCGGCAATTCGGCTCGTCCGCGAATCACTGTTGACCGGCCGCCGGACGTGAGACCTGCGGCGAACGCTTCGCCGGCGCGGCTTTCTGCAGATCCTCCAGCCGCAGCGATGCAACCGGTCCGCCGGTGAAGGCCGTTCCGCCCGCGGGCTGAGCATCCTTTCCCGAATCCTTGTCGATCATCTCCATCCAGCGATCCTTCAGAAATGACGCGCGTGCTTTCGTGCTTTCGAGGAAGGAGAACTCGTCCGCGCTCCAGGCGATCGCTCCCGCCGCGGGTAAAACCACAAACCGGACGGGCTCATGCATCGTTGCCGCGCCGGAAATTCGGACTTCCCCGGAATGCACGCCAGTCGAAGCGATTTGCCCGAAAACCCGGAACGTCACCTCCCGCGCCAGTGACGCTCCGATGACGATATTCATCTTTGCCGGGGAAAACTCCAGACCCGGAACGTCGAATGCGATCTGGAATTCGCGAATCTCAGGCGCATTATTCGAAAGCGTGACCACCAGTTCCCGTCCGGATCGCTGATTGACCGGGATGGTCGCGGGCCGAACAGCTACAAACGAATCCGCAGCCACGCGCACCGCGACGCTGTCCTCAATGGTCACGGCGGCTGGAGCGCGCAGTTGTGTTCGGGAATGACTGAGCTGCACGCCATCCGC
This sequence comes from Bryobacteraceae bacterium, assembly GCA_035546955.1. Taxonomy (GTDB): domain Bacteria; phylum Acidobacteriota; class Terriglobia; order Bryobacterales; family Bryobacteraceae; genus BOG-234. The sequence goes on along the minus strand of DASZVV010000049.1, from coordinate 2,642 downwards.
CTCGATGGCGAGCTGTGCCGTATCGCCTTCGATCGCGTTCGGCGGCACTGTGATTTTGTAGGTGACGATTACGGGCTTTTCTTTATCGGCATCTGCCGCGGGCGGCTCCTGCGCGATCGGAAGATCCGGCGAAATGCGCACCCGGGAGCGGGCGGCGACGGCCGCGGGAGAGAACTCCGCCGTAAGAGAGTTCGTCTCGCCGATCAGCAAGACCGGCGCGCCCTCGAAAAAGCCGGTCGCCTGCGGCGCGTCTATGGCGAGTGCGATACGCACACGTCCCGTTTTTGGATCACCCGCGGGGATCGGCAGCCGCGCACGGTGATTCCCGGTATCCCAATCGAAGACCGTAGGATGCCCGCCCGCGAGCAGCGGACCGGTCGGCTCATGCGAGAGCTGCAGAATCACCTGCCCGGGCTTCGGCGCGATGAACTCCATCGCGAGAACGCCGTTTTCGTATTCCATCGCGGTCAGTTCGGCTGTCGCAAAAGCGAGGTGGTCCGGCGGCGCGAATCCGTTGCAGCCGGAGCAAAGCGGCCCCGCGGCGAGCGGAATATCGACCGGCAGCCACAGCACGTCATGCGGGCTCATCGAAACCGAAGGCATTTCGACCACGCGGTCGAGCGCCGGATACATCACCCGTACATCGCCCTGCCACGCATTCGGCGTATTGTTGGAGAGCGACACCAGTGAGAGTCCGTCGTGCGGAGTGTCGGCCGGCGCGGTGGCGCCGCTCTTTTCCGCGATGAACTGATGCACCGTGATCCCTTCCGCCGGCGTACTGAGGCGCGCACCTGGCACTTCGGGAAGCGCCGCCAGCCGCAACCCCCAGAAGTGGGCCATCTGCGCCTCGCGCCGAATGATGGCGGCGGCGGGTCCTTCGCTCCCGGAGAGATGAATCGCTCCCGGCTGATACGCGGGGCTGAGGATTTCAAATACGCCGGTCCAGACAATGGCTCTTGTCCCCGCCAGGAGAAGCTTTCGCTCATTCTCGATCGCCCGCGGCATCGTGGCCGCCACGCGCACCGCGCCAGCCGGCGGATCGGTCAGCGGGCCGCCATGCGATTTCGCGAGCGTCTCCAGCCGCTGCGGAATCGGGCCCTCCAGATCTGCTTCGAGGCCGAGCTGCCGCACCATCGGAATCACCGCATCGAGCTCCGCCACATTCTGCGCCGGCGGCAGGCTCACGTGTGTAACCCCCATCTCCTTGAGGTGCGCCAGGTGCTGTTCCCAGATGCCGCGCGGCAGACTTGTATAGGGAAACTCCACCGACATCGTCCACGCCGGCGCCAGCGACGCAGCAAGCGCAGTGAGTGCGGCTATGCGGGATAGCCCGTGCATGAGGGTCAGGCTCTCTGTTTGCGCAGCCGGTAATCGCTCAGGGCGGGCATCCGGATGACTTTGCACATCTCGAACAGCCGGGAACGGGCCCGCGGCCCCACGCGTTCCACGAGCGTCGTCCGGTGGTCCACTTTGCCGGTCCCTGCACCTTCGTAGGTGACGTAGCCCGCTTCGGGGTCGATCAGATTTGTTGTCGCAATGAGCGGCTTCCGGTTATTGCAGCGCGAGGTGATGATGGAAGTGACCGTATCCTCCACCCAGTCGGTCACGCGATGCGCACCCAGATCGTCGAGCAGCAACACTTCCTTTTCCATCGCGACCCGATACGCTTCCTTATCGGTCGTCTGTGAACTGGAATCGTAGCTGGAACGGATGCGGTCGAGCAGGTTCTGGTAATCGACGAACATTCCCTCAAATCCCTTCGCCAGGATAGCGCGCAGCGCGGCGACCGCAAGATGCGTTTTTCCGGTGCCGGGATCGCCCATGAGCAGGAGGCCCGGCCGGGAAGCGTTCGGGAAGTCGCGCACGAACCCGCGCACCATTGTGAACACATTCATCAATTCATCGCGCGGAACGAAGTTTTCGAAAGATGCGCCGTCGTATAGCCCGGGGATGCCGGCCTCCTCGAACAACCGGCCCGCCCGCTCCGCCGCCACGCAGCCGCAACGCCGGGCGCCGGAGATCTCATCGCGTTCGACGATCTTCCAGCCGGTTCCGTTGCAATCGGGACAGACGGCGGCCATGGCAGTACTCATTATCGCTCTTTGACTGCCGCAGTCTCTGCCGGTCCGATCACCGCAAGTACGGCTCCGGCCGCCACACTTTCGTTTTCCTGAACGGGAATGGAGGCGATACGCCCGGCGCGCGGCGATTTCATTTCATTCTGCATCTTCATCGCTTCCACCACAATGATCCCCTGTCCCGCCTCCACCACATCGCCCGGCGCTGCGAGTATCCGGACGATTTTGCCGGGCATCGGCGCCGTGATTGCGGCTCTCCCTTCGCCGCCCCCGGCGCCGCCCGAACGTTTCCATTGGCGCGGGTCGTCGATCGCATAATCGAATCGCCGGTTTCCGACAGTAACCTGTCCGGCTTCGACCCGCACCTCATGCGACGCGCCATCCGCCAGAATCGAGTACAGTCCAGGCTCAACTTCCACAATACTCATTTCGTAAGCCGGGCTGACCGGCTCGTCATCGATCCGGATTGCTGGTTTGGAAGCCGGTTTCATCGGAGCAGATCCTCGCGTCCCGCGCTGATCCAGCGCGAAGAAGATGACCGAGAGGTGAAAGCGGCTGGCGTCG
>DASZVV010000048.1:0-5926 GCA_035546955.1 Bryobacteraceae bacterium | reverse complement strand
CGATCCGCAGGTTCAGGGATTCGAGCTTGTCCCGCAGGCGGTGAGCGGCGTCGAGGTCGGATGGCGGGAGCGCGGTTTCGAAACTGCCGTAGCCATTGTCGTGAGCCCAATCGGCCATTTCCACTTTGGCGGCGGTGTTGGCGCGGATGCGGTGTCCAAAACCGGCGGCGGCGACGCCGATTCCGAGTTTGCCGTGCGGGTTGGGGACGGGATCGGCACTCGCGGAGAGCGGGAGCAGCATAGCGCCCGCGGCGGAAGCAAGGAGTTCGCGGCGAGAGAGGGAGGTGGGGGACATCGGGTGCAGTATATACCAAACCGCCCGCGGGCCACGGCGGCGTGCGAGTAATAGAACATGCCGGCCGACGTTATTGTCTGCGTTTCCACGGAACTGGAAGGCGCGCTTCTGAAACCGCATCTACCGGTGCTGGTCACGGGTGTCGGCGCCGTGAATGCCGCTATTGCCCTCACCCGTTTTCTGGAACGCGATGGCCCACACGCGATCCTCTCCTGCGGCATCGGTGGGGCCTATCCCGGCGCGGCGTTGCAACCGGCAACGGCGGTCTGGGCGGAAAGCGAATGCTATGGCGACCTTGGCGCTGCGTCCGCCGAGGGGTTTCTGGACATGCAGGCTCTCGGATTCCCCGTGATTGCGGGCGCCGCGCCGATTTACAACATTCTGCCGGTCACTCTTCGGCCGCGCGACGCAACCGCGCGGCGGTTCGTCACGGTTAACACCTGCACCGGCAGTGATGACACCGCGCGTGAGATTGAAACGCGCACGGGTGGAGCAGTGGAAACGATGGAAGGCGCTGCGATCGCGCACGTTGCCGCGCTCTATGGAATTCCGATGGGCGAAGTCCGCGGCATCAGCAACAGGGCCGGGAATCGCGACCGCGCTTCATGGCGGGTCAAAGAGGCCGCTGCCGCCGCTCAGAACGCGCTTCTCCGCTCTATCGATACGCTCCTCTGAACATTTGCTCAATTCGCACGGACAGCGGCGCGGGCGGCTGCGCAGTGCGAGCCTTAGGAGCCAGACGGCGAGCGCGAACACGGTGGATTACCAGAGATGGTTGGCAATGGGCGAGAAGCTGGCGGGATCATCCGGGTTTGTCCTTTTTGCCGGCCCGCCGGAGAGCTTTTCGATTTCTTTGATGTCTTCGAGGGTAAGTTCGCCGGAATCGATGAGGCGCGCCGTAAGGCGGCGCTGCGCGTCGTTGCGGAGTGGGAAGGGCGGGCCTGTATTTCACCATCCCGGCAGCCTGCGCCGTTCACGCGTTTGGAAGCAGCGTTGCGGCGGGCGGAAGCGCAACGGCGCAGGCTGGGGAGCGGCAATCAGGCAACGACCGCGATGTTATCGACCACATCAGTGACGCCCGGCGCGGCCCATGCCGCGCGCTCGGCCTCCTGACGTTCGAACCAGGAACGGACGCTGCCTGAGAGAAAGACTTTTCCATCTACGGCGGAAACGGCGATACGGCGCGCATCGAGTTCCGCATTGCGGCGCAGCGCGTCTTCGATTTTCCCGGAGACAACGTGCGCCGTGATCTGTGGCTTTACCTGAATGCTGTTGATCACACCGCGAACGCCGGCCACATCGCGGGCGCAGGACTCAGCGGCTTCTTTCTGGTAATTCCACTCCACCGAGCCGTTCAGAGTCACGAATCCGTGAGAGACCACCGCCTTGATCTTTTCGTCGGGGACCATGACGCTGATCTTCATGGCGTGAACCACATCTCGGGCAATGTCGGGGTCCACTCGCTTATTTTCCGGCTGCACTTCGATGTCGTTAGTGACAGCTTCAACGCCGTAAACGGACTGGGCTGCCTTTTCGGCCGCGTATTTCTCGGCAAACGTCGGGGCATAGCCGTTGAGCATCACGATCTTGCCGGTCACCGAGACCGCGATGTTCTTCGACGTGATGCGCGGGTCCCATTCGATTTGCCGGATCACATCGTCGCGCAGATGTTCGGCATGTTCTTTCTGGCTGTTTTGCATAAATTCACTCCTTGTCAACCCTGCCGTCAGGCACCAGACAACACCGGGATCTGCGCGTGTCCGGCCAATCCTGGTGCGGCGTAAGTTCCTGCGTTCCTTCGCTTCGGACGGGAAGAGCGCCGGTTCCGGCTGCGTGCTTTCACTCAGGTTATGGGCGACCTCATCGATATCACCCATGGCACCGGCCGCAGGCGCGCAATATCACAGGAAAACGGCGCGATTGGCTGGCCACCCGGATGCACCCCGCGGAGGCATGACACAGATCAAGCGAGTTCTTTTCCCGATCGATTTTTCTCCCGCGTGCTCCGGCGCCGCAAGATATGTGGAGGCTCTGGCGGGGCGTTTTGAAGCCGAGATCATGCTCCTGCATGTGGTGGGGCCGGGAGAGCACGCGCTGGCAGAAGAGCTGATGCCGCATCGCCGTCAGCAACTCGATGCCTTCGCCGCCGGCGATCTGCGGTATTTCAGCACGTGCATCGAATGCGTAACCGGCGGGGATCCGGCGGCTGCGATTCAAAATACGGCGAAGCGATGGGGTGCTGACTTCATCATGATTCCCTCGCACGGTCTCGGAATATTCCGGCGGCTGATGCTGGGGTCTGTGGCCGCAAAAGTCCTTCACGACGCCGAATGTCCGGTGTGGACTTCGGTCCATGCGGAGGAGGCGCCGGAGCTGGAAAATATCCACTGCCGGAAGGTATTGTGTGCAGTTGATCTGGGTCCGGGCAGCCGCGCTGTTCTTTCCTGGGCGGCCTGGTTTGCGAATGAGCAGGGCGCGGCACTCGGCATTGTGCATGCGGTGGCGCCCTGGCCGTCTGCCTATTATGGGGGCTTCCCCGAGGACGCGATGAGCCAGACATTCACCACGCAGGCCGGCAGTAAAATCGCCGAGTTGAAGCATGACACCAATGTTGAGGGCGAGGTGTTCACGGCCGCGGGTGAAATCTGCCAGACCGTTGCCGGGGCCGCGGCGGAATTCGGCGCCGATGTTCTGGTGACGGGCAGGCACTCGGGAAATGGCGCCAGCCAGTATCTGGGCCCGCATGCGTATTCCATCATCCGGCGTTCGCCATGCCCGGTTATCAGCATCTAGCCTGCCTCTGCCTTCTGACAACGGGGCTCTCCGGCGCATCTGCCATCGCTCAGGACTCAGATGTGGGCGAAATCGTCACGAGGTCCATGTCGCTCCTGCATTCAGCGTGGGAGCGGGTTCCGGATTACGCTTTCGTGCAGCGGGACGAAGAGATTGGAAGCGCCGGATCCACAAGCCGGACCCAGCAGGTGGTCATGATCGATGGCTCGGATTACTACATGCCGATCGCGGTGAACGACATTCCGCTGCCCCGCGGCGGAACACGCCATTGAGCTGCGAAAACTTCGGGCAGAGAAGGCGCGGCGGGATGCCGAGAGCCCATCGGCCAGACAGAAGCGCACACTGACCTACACGCAGCAGCGAAAGCAGAACGGCGAATTCATCATCGAGATGCCGGCGGCGTTTCGCTTCACGCTCGACCCCGAAGAAACCCTGAGCGACGGATCCACGGCGTGGGTTCTCGCCGCCGAGCCGCGTCTCCGCACCGGGCCGCTGACGCGGGAGGCGAAGGTGCTCGGCAGCATGAAGGGTTGTCTGTGGGTAGAGAAGAATAGCTACCGTATCCGCCACGCCGGTGCCGCCGTCACCGCGCCCGTTTCCATTTTCGGAATCCTTGCGAGAATGCTGCCCGGGACGCGAATGGAATTCGAAACCCGGGCAGGGGAACCGCCGCTGCTGAGCCGCTATTCGCTGACGCTTTCGATTGCGCGTTTGTGGTTTCATTCCACGCGGCAAACGGTCACAAGTTATTGGGACTACCGCCCGAACGAGGAAGTAATGCAGGAACTGCTTGCAGAGAGCAACCGGTAGGGCTGGCGTCGGTGTCCCGCTCGAGGGCGGGGCTGAGCATCAGAAGCTCAATACCGGACAGGGCGATGCCCGAACGATGGCATGGGCATTTGTGCGGAATTGCCCGAGGGGCTGAGCGAGGTGGCCGCGGCCGATGACGAGCAGATCCGCGTTATATTGCCTCACGGCCGTGGAAAGAGTCCCGATGAGATTTCCTTCCGCAACCTCAACGGGGTAATCGGTACCGGCGTGCTGCTGGAGATTTGCGATCGCGTTCCTGGTCGATTGCAGGAGGAAATGGCGAAAATCAATCTGGTTGAAGCCCTCGGTACTCAGGGGCGTCGAACTGACAGCGTGAAATAAATGGAGACGAGCCGAGAAGAATACGGCCAGATCATGCGCGCGGCGGATGAGGCCTTCGTCGGATTCCGTCAGGTCGACGGCACAGAGAATGGCGCGAATACCCTGAGGAATCGGCCCATGGGGAAGCTCGGCATGGGCGGATGTCCAGACCGCGCAGTGCAGGTCATGGAGAACTTTCGCGGTAACGGAACCGATGAGGAAGCGGCGGAATGCGCCGAATCCGCGGGTCGGCATCATCACGAGATCGACCGCATGCCTCTTCGCGAACTCGACGATGTTTCCGGCTGCATCGCCATCGACAATCATCGTCTGTATGGCTATCGGCAAACTCATGGAGGCGGCGAATTCGCTCAGGTGCGCTGCCGCCTCCCGCCGGGCTTCGGGCGGCGCCGGGGTACCCTCGCCGAGAAGTTCCACGCCGCGCGGCGGAGGCAGTGCGTGGAGCAGAGTCAACTTCGCGGCGAAAGTGCGCGCCATGAATTCAACATCGTGACGCATGGCAACCGAATGATCGGAGAAGTCGACGGGAAAGAGTATGTTTCGGAACAACGTCACGAGCCTTGTCTCCTCTCTTTTCAGACCGGGTCCCAGGATGCAGCAAGTTCCTGATCCGCGCGGCGGGGATGAGCTACTCTCTCATCGCGGGTAATCTGGCCATCGCGGAAGTAAGTATTGCGAGCGCAGAAAGCCGCGATATCGGGTTCATGCGTCACCATCACAATCGTGATTCCCTGCTCTCGATTGAGACGCTGAAGAATCGCCATGATCTCGATGCTGGTGCGCGAGTCGAGCGCGCCGGTAGGCTCATCGGCCAATACGATTTGTGGGTTATTCACCAGCGCGCGCGCAATGGCGACGCGCTGCTGTTGTCCGCCGGAGAGCTGATTCGGATGATGGTCGGCGCGATCGGCGAGCCCGACGGCTGCCAGCGCTTTGAGGGTGCGGGCGCGTGAATCCGGCACCGGACGATCGGCGTAGAGAAGCGGCAGTTCGACATTTTCGATTGCGCTGGTTCTTGCCAGCAGATTAAATTGCTGGAAGACGAAGCCAATGCTTCTGTTGCGAATGGAGGCGAGTTCGTCACGATCATAACTTTCGACTTCGACGCCGCCGAGACGATAGCTTCCGGAAGTAGCGCGGTCCAGGCAGCCGAGGATGTTCATCAGGGTCGACTTTCCCGAGCCCGAAGGCCCCATGATGGCGACGAAATCGCCGCGGTCGATCGCGAGTGAAACATCGCGCAGGGCAACGAGCGGCTGACCGCCGAGTTCGAAGACGCGGGAGAGGTGTGAGACCTCAATCAGGCTACTCATAGCGCAGCGCCTGGATCGGATCCATATTGGCTGCCTTTCGCGCCGGATAGAATCCGAAGAACACGCCTACGAAGGCGGAAAAGACAAAAGCGAGCGCGATCGAAGCGGGACTCACCACAGTCGACCAGCCCGCGAGCCACGAGATAAGGGTGCTCGCGGTGATTCCAAGGGCGATACCGACGACTCCGCCGGCGAGCGAGAGCGTCACAGCTTCAATGAGAAACTGGCCGAGGATATCGCGCGTCTTTGCGCCTACTGCCTGGCGAAGGCCGATTTCTTTGGTGCGCTCGGTAACCGAAACGAGCATGATGTTCATGATGCCGATACCGCCGACGACCAGCGATACAGAAGCAACCGCCGCAAGCAGCAGCGA
>DASZVV010000047.1:0-17202 GCA_035546955.1 Bryobacteraceae bacterium | reverse complement strand
CCCTGGGCACAAAGCGGAAGGGCGGTGAGACAAAGAATTGCGCAGGCGAAATAGTTCGAGAGACGCATTAAGTTCTCCAACAAAGAGGGTGCAAATGGTGACGATACGCCCTTCGCGCGGGACTGTCAAGCGGGGTTGGGGGGATTCAGAACGGAGGGTCTCGCGGCGCGTTGGAAAGGGCAATTCCAGTGGTCATGATGGGCCAGGAAGTCGGCCGCTCGTTCTTTTCCCATGTAACGATTGAGCCGGGTGCGTTTGGCGCGCGTGAGGTCGACGAGGATGAGACCGTCGAGAGCGTTCGAGAAGCGGGGGTCGACGCTGAATTCCAGAATGCGTCCGCCCAACTGGAGGTAATGCTGCAGGAGGATTGGGATGCCTTTGCGATCGTCTTCGAGATCGGAGATGACGGCGGAGAGATCGTCGAGATCGGAGAGAAGGGAACTGAAGTTGCGGCGCACGTGGAATTTCTTTCGGGGACGGACGCACTCGCTCATGCCGGGATCGCTGTGGTGTTCGGTCAGGAAGTCGACCATGAGCTGGCGCGAGGAAGAGCTGTAATCGTTGGTGATGCTGACCGGTCCGAAGAGAACGCGATATTGCGGGAACGCCGCCACGTAGTGTCCGAGGCCTTTCCAGAGGAGCAGCAGAGGCAGGTAGCCCTTCTGGTATTGGGGCCGGACGAAGGAGCGGCCAAGTCCCAGCGCGGGGTGGATGCGCTGGTAGAAATCGGGGCGGAGTTTGAAGAGCGTGCTGGTGTAGAGATCCTTCCCTTCGCCGGTTTTCGCGATGCGACAGGCACCGGCGATTTCCTGCTTTTCGTTGTTCCAGAGGATCAGGTGATCGTAGTGGCGGTCGAAGCGGTCGAGATCTCGCTCGCGTCCCGTGCCTTCGCCCACGGTGCGGAACGTGATTTCGCGGAGGCGTCCGATTTCGAGAAGCGCCGCGGGAATCTGAACGGCGGCTGCGTAGCAGACGGTGTATTCGTTGTGTGTGAGCAGTCGCTGCACCGGCGGCAGTGCGGCGATTTCTCGGCCAATAATCGGGCGGGATTGTTCCGCCGCGATCGCATCTTCACGCGGCTGGGACGGGCGGGCAGAACGGCCGCTGCGCGCGCCGAGCATGTGGGTGCGCGCCCGCAGGTAATCGGTGGCGGCGCGAACGTCGCCGAGCCGCGCGAGGCGGGCGGGGGAAATGGCGGTTCCTGCCGAGACTCGAATGCGCTGTCCGGATTTGTTCAGCAGTTCCGAGGGAAGCATCATGGTGCGAAGCCGCGGGTTGACTAATCCCGCGGCGTGGAAGACCGGGCTGTTGCCGCCATGAATGTAACCGGCACGGCGGGCACGTTCATCCGCTGGATCAGCCGCACGATGTTGTGGTTCCATGCCGGCTCTTCGATGCCGCCGGGAAGCTTCATTGCGGCGACTTCGCCCGCGGGAAAGACGACGAGGAGTCCGCCGGCTTGCAGCCATTCGATCGCCTGGCGCAGGCCGGTGCGATTGAAGTGATTCGCTGCAGAGCCGCCGAAGGGATCCACCGGGATCACGTAGTTCCGCAACTGCGGGACGCCCAGCAGCAGCGAATTCGCGAGGAAGCGGAGATCGGGGCGGATGCTTTCGAGAAGAGCGCCGAGGATGGCGCCGTCCGCGAGCCCCATCGGGTGATTGGCGACGATGATGGCCGGGCCGGTGCGCGGAACTCGCCCGAGATCGGCGGGCGCGCATTCGTAGCGAATGTTGAGGCTGGCGAGCAACGGCGGAAAGAAATCGCGCTGCGTGTGGCGAACCGGAGAGTACGCGCGCGCAAGCTGACTGGAGAACCACTTATCGAGCGCGGGCGCGATGACTTCAAGCGGCGTCCCGGCGAGCAAATGTGTCACGGTCGGCATAACCCTTCACCTCTTTCCACCAAATTAGGCAGGGAGTATGAAAGTGCGATGCCGATCGCAATAACATTTGTTGACCGGAATGTCAGCCAGCCGTCATGCCGGCAGGCAGAACGTCATACGGGCGCATCATTTCGTTGTCTTCGTGTTCGAGCAGATGGCAGTGCCAGACGTAGCGGCCGACATAGCCTTCGAAGCGAACGATGATACGAGTGACCATCAGCGCGTGGGCGCGCACGGTGTCCTTCCAGCCGGATTCAGCGGGCTCCGGCGGCATGGAGCCGCTGGTGTAGCTGAGTTGCCCGGTGCGCCAGTAGTTGAGCTCGTTGAAGCTCCGGCGATCCAGAACCTGGAAGCGGACAAGGTGGAGATGGATGGGGTGGGAGTCTTCGGTGGTGTTGACGAGCTCCCAGATTTCCGTGGTGTCTATGGTGGGATTCTCGGTGACGGGCATGTCCCAGTGCATGCCGTTGAGGAGCATCATCATGGAATCGCCATTTGCCATCTTGTCTTCGACAATGCGGAGGCGGCGGGTGCGGACGGCGGAGGATTCCAGTGTGCGGGGGACAGGCCGAAGTTTCGCGGGAACTGAACTCGTGTCTTCGGCGCGATACCGGCCGACGCGGAATTGCATGAGCGAAAACGTGTCCGAATGGAGAACGATCTGAGCGCCGGTCTGGCCGCTGAAATCGAGGATAACGTCGACGCGCTCGGCCGGCGCGATCATCATGTTCTTCACTTCGATGGGGGCAGGGAGGAGGCCCTGGTCGGTACCGATCAGGGTGAAGGGATGACCGTGGGAGAGCGAGAGATGGAAGAAGCGGCTGTTGGCGGCGTTGAGGACGCGAAAGCGATAGCGGCGCGGCTCGACTTCGAGATAAGGAAAGATTTTGCCGTTGATGAGGAAGGCTTCACCGGGCGCTTCCGGCACCCAGGGCGCGCCGGGAATTCCGGATTCCGGGTAATCGAACTGGCCGTTTTCGAGGAAGGAGCGGTCGCAGATGGTCAGCGGAATTTCGTACGCGCCGCGGGGAAGATTGAGGCCGTCCTCTACTTTGTCGCGAATGAGGAAGAATCCGAAGAGGCCCGCATACATATTGAGACGGGTGATTCCCATGGCGTGATCGTGATACCAGAGAGTCGCGGGGTCCTGCTGGTTGGGATAGTAGTTCGTCAGCGACTTGCCCGGTGTGTACCAGTCTTCCGGGTAGCCGTCGCTATCCGGCGGGGCTTTGGCGCCATGCACGTGGACAATGGCGCGCACGTCGGGCTTGTCCGCTTCAGCGCCGTGGATGTGGTGATCGACCGGGAGCAAATGGCGCTGCGGGAGACGATTGATCCACTCGACGCGTAATCCTTCGCCGCTGCGCGTTTCGATGGTGGGACCAGGGGAAGATCCGTTGTAGCCCCACATGGTGGTGGCGGGAAGATCGCGGTGGACTTTGCACTGGAACTCGCTCATGGTAATGCGGAAGGCCGGAGTAGTCAGGCCGGGCTGCCTTTTTGCGGCCGGAGGCAGAGGCAGCGGGTCTACAAATTTCGCGAGCTTTTCGGGATCGAGCGGGCGGCTCTCCGCGCGGGCCGCCAGGGCGGCGGCGCCGCAGAGGAATGTTCGTCTGGTGATGGACACGGTGTTGGTAAATGGGAAAAGGGCGCGCGCCCGATTCGGCGCGCGCCCCGCGATGCTTTCGAACGAAGACTACTGCCGGTTCTGGCCCTGCCCGTGCGACATGACTTCGCCGCTGGTTTCGTTGAGGAGGTAGTTCCCCTTCGCCGATTGCTTCGAGAAGTCAAACATGCTCGCAATGGAGTTAGCCACAGCGTCAAAGGAGCCGCTGCCGATTCTCTGCGATTCCAGCCAGTTGTCTTCGACGAAGCGGATCACCGAAGTCTGATCGGTCAGGGTGTGATCGACGAAGTTGCTCTTCGACCAGGGGGAGATCACCATCAGCGGCTGGCGAGGTCCGTAGCCGCAGCGGCCCTGGGCGTGGGCAACGCCGTTGACGCCGGGGAGCGCGGAGTTCGGTCCGGTGCTGCCGCAGAGACCGTTGCCGGAGAGGGTGTCCGCGGCGCTGGAGGATTGATTCACGATCGGGGGCATCTGGTGGTCATACCAGCCATCGGAATCGTCGTAGAGAATCACGACCGCGGTATGCGACCAGTCGGCATTTTCCTGGAGGAAGTTGACGACGTGAACGATGAAAGCCTGTTCGTCGAGCGGGTCGGAATAACCGGCATGGCCGTCCTGGTAGCCGGGAGCTTTCAGGAAGTTCACGGCGGGATAGTTGCCGGCCAGGATCGCGTCATAGAAGTCATGCACGTCGTACTGGTGGTTGGCGGCGTCGGTCTGGCCTACTGAGGTAACGGACGCGGGGCGCGCATGCGTGGGGTTGGCGGTGGACTTGTAGTACTGGAACGGCTCGTGGTGCGGGATGTAATCGGCCTTGTTGGTAGCCGTGATCAGGGAAGTGGTGCTGCGCTTGCAGCCGGTGGTGCCGTTGGCGTTAGTAACACCGAGATCGAATCCCGTTGTGTAGAAGCCCCACGTGACGCCCTTCGCGTTCAGCAGATCGCCGATGTTGGGGCCGGACATGGAGAAGACTTCGCCGGACGAGGTGGAGCAGACATCGCCAACGGGGTCGGCGTCGCCGATATCGGCCAGTCCGCCGGAGCCGTTATCAGTTACCGAGCCGGTACCGTTCGCGTTGTTGATCACGCCATCCGTCTGGCCGGAGATGAGGTTCACCGCGCCTGGCGTGGAGGGCCCAAAGATGGTGTCGTAGGAGTTATCGCTCATCGCGTATTTCTGCGCGTAATTCCAGAGCGCGGTGACGGTGTTGCCATCGAAATATCCCATATTCAGACCTTTCGTGGTGCCGGGAGTGCCGGGCAGGCCCGTGGAATTGGCGACGCCGACGCTGGACGGAAACAGATCCATCAGGCCGTTATGAACGGCAGTTTGCTCGGGACCGTAGTTATGATTCTGGTCGGCAGTGGCGGCCTGTGAGCGATCGAGGCGGAAAGGATTCATGGCGCCGGCCGCATTAGCCGGGTTCAGGTTGGGATTGTTGCTGACAAGAGCTCCGCTGATGCCGTTCACGGCGGGAGTGTTCGGCAGCGGAGTGAAGGCAGGCTCGCCGGACGGATTCGTCGCGTACGGATAGGTGCCGAAGTAATGATCGAACGAAATATTTTCCTGGAAGATAACAACCAGGTGGGTGATGGGAGTCGTCGCGGGCGCGGGCGTACTGGATTGGGCCTGCGCGGCGACAGGACTGATCACGGTGCCGGCAATCAGCAACTCCGTCATCAGAACTGAGAGATAAGAACGCATCGTTTTTACGTTTCCTCTTTCCTGCGGGATGGGGTAACGTTGACGATTTTAGGGTTGGAGAATCACAACGGGATTGCGTTTGCGTGAGAGTTGCGTGTCGATCCGGACGCGCGGCCGGGATCCGGCTTTATGTCGGTCTAATCAATCAGAAGACGCGCTTGCTGAGGCGCCCGACGGTGAACTTCGCGGTGTTCGCGACTGCCATCACAGCCATGACGCCAGCCTGAACGGGATCGGTGACGACGAGATCGGCGGCATCCGGAACGCTGCCGGCCATGTTGAGGCTGATGACGAGGAGTCCGGCGGCGCGGACTTCGCGAACGGCGGTTTCGATATCGCCGCCCATGAGAGAGCCGGCCAGCACGAGGGCACTGGCGCGCGCGAGACGCGGGACGGCGCGGACGGCTTCGGCGAGCTGCTGTTCGCCGACGAGCGGAATGGTATCGACCGAGATGTGTTCGCCGCGGATGTTGTGGCGGTCGGCTTCGACGATTGCGCCGAGAGCGACCTGGCCGACCTGCGCGCCGCCGCCCATAATAATGATGCGCTTGCCGTAGATCTTCTCCATGCTCTTCACGGGCTCTACGCCGCGGACGATGGGCAGCGCGCGCAGGGCTGCCACCATTTCGGCGAGCTGCGGCGAGGTGACTTCAAAGAAAACCCGCGAGCCTTCGGCGGAGTTTTCGAGGATGGAGACGGAAAAGATGTCGCCGTGGTGTTCGGCAATGACGCCGGTGACGCGGTGCAGGATGCCGGGGCCGCCATCGGCGTGGATGAGGAGGCCGCTACGATTCGAGTCCATCAGGAGTTATCATCTCAGTTGTATGAAATACAAGGCAGAATCCCATTTCAGCAGACGCCAGGTGCTGGCGGGCGCGGCGGTGCTGGCGGCGGCCGGTCCGTTGAGCGCGTTCAAGTCGCGCATTACGAAGGCGAGCATCAGCGCGATTACGGACGAGATCGGCCTGACGCAGGCTGAGGCTATCGACTTCGCGCATCACTATGGACTCTCCTTCGTGGAACTGCGGAACATTCCCGAGACGAAGAAGGAAGTCGCGAAGATGACCGAACCGGAGGTCAAGGCGGTGGCGGCGGAACTGGAAGGGGCGAAGCTGAAGGTCAGTTTCCTCAATACGAGCCTGCTGAAGTTCAATTGGCCGGGGCTGAAGCCGGGTGCGGCCGTGCGTCCGATGGATCAGAAGAAATGGGATTCGCGCAAGGAAGACGTGCAGACCGCGCTGAATGCGGCGAACATTCTGGGCGTGGACAAGGTGCGCGTGTTTACCGGCTCGCGCGTGGAGCATCCGGAGACCGCATACAAGCTTGTGGCGCAGACGATTGAAGAGCTGATTCCGATGGCGGAGAAGGCGAAGGTTCATCTGCTGATCGAGAACGAGTACTCGCAGAACATCGGGAACTCGCCGGAATCGCGCGACATTATGGCAATGCTGCCTTCGAAATGGATCGGGCTGAACTGGGATCCGGGTAACGCGCAGGTCCTGAAAGAAATTCCGTTTCCGGATGGGTATTCGGTTGTGCCGAAGGACCGGATTCTGAACATTCAGTTCAAGGCGCAGAACACGCTGGACGGCCCGGACAAGATGGACTGGAAGGCTGTGCTCGAAGCGCTGGAGAAGGACAACTATCAGCACAAGCTGGGGCTTGAAACGCACGGGGATGCGGCGAAACGCATGGAGCATGCGCATGCGTCTATGGAAACGATGCTGCATATCGTCGGCGATCTGAGTTAATGTGAGCAAACCTTTCGCGATTGCCTTCGGGGCGGCCGTGCTGGTCATCATCATCCTCGTATGGACCGGTTTCATCGCCACGAAGGGAAACCATCTGGCTCCGGACGGCTTTATCTCGAATGTGCGGGCACAGCAGCTTTCGCCCGACATGGTGATGATCGTGATCGATTTCGGGATCGTGAACGATTCCGATGTGCAGATGGTGGTGCGGCGAATCGATCCGTTCATCACGACGGCGGACGGTAAAGAGATTCATGGCACGCCGTACTCGGCTTCCGATATGGTGAAGGTCCCGAAGTTTTATCCGGCGCTGGGGCCGATCATTCATCCGGACCTGCGGCTGCGGGACACGGTGGATCCCCACAAGACGTCGAACTTCATGATCGGTGCCGGGTTTGATGCGACGCCGGAAGTCGTGCAGAACCGCAAAAAGCTGACACTGGAAATTGAAGACATCACCGGGCCGGTGCTGGATTTGACTTCGAACTGAGGCGGCCGAATTCGCCCCCCACGTTAAAATGAAGCCACCATGTCGCAGGCCACCGATCAATACGTCCAGCAGAATGAAGCGCGTTTTCTCGAAGAGTTGAAGGAATTCCTGCGGATTCCGAGTGTGTCGACGGATCCGGCGCACAAGAAGGATACGCATCGCGCGGCGGAGTTCGTTGCGGAGAAGCTGAAGGCAGCAGGGCTCGAGAATGTGGAACTGATCGAGACGGAGCGGCATCCGCTGGTTTATGCGGACTGGCTGCATGCGCCTGGGAAGCCGACGGTGCTTTGCTACGGGCATTTCGATGTGCAGCCGCCGGATCCGCTGGAACTGTGGGAGACGCCGCCGTTTGAACCTTCCGAGCGCAATGGAAACCTGTACGCGCGCGGGTCGGCGGACGACAAGGGCCAGATGTATTCGCACATCAAGGCCGTGGAAACGCTGCGCGCGGCGACGGGAACGCTGCCGGTCAATCTGAAATTTCTGATCGAAGGCGAAGAGGAAGTTGGCGGGATTTCGGTGGCGGAGTACGTGGCGAAGAATGCCGCGAAGCTGAAGGCGGATGTCGCGCTGGTTTCCGATACCGAGATGTACGCGCCGGGCCTGCCTACGCTGAATGTGGGGCTGCGCGGGCTGGTGTACATGGAGATTGAGGCGCAGGGTCCGGCGCGCGATCTTCATTCCGGGCTTTATGGTGGGGCAGCGCCGAATGCGGTGTTCGGACTGGTGGAACTGCTCGCGAAGGCGAAGGACGCGAATGGGCGGATTCAGATTCCGGGGATCTATGACGATGTGGAGCCGCCATCGGCCGATGAGAAGGCGAGTTGGGAGCGGCTGCCGTTCGACGAGAAAGAGTACCTGGCGAACGAGGTCGGATCGGCGGAACTGACCGGCGAGCCGGGATATTCGGTGTTCGAGCGGACATGGGCGCGGCCCACGTTCGAGGTGCATGGGATCGCGGGTGGATTCACCGGCGCGGGCGCGAAGACGGTGATTCCGGCGAAGGCGGTGGCGAAAGTGAGTATCCGGCTGGTGCCGAAGCAGGACCCGGATAAGGTGGTGAAGTCAGTCGAGAAGTTTGTGAAGGAGAACGGGCCGCGCGGTTTAAAGTTCCAGGTGCGCGTGTTGAGCGCGGGGCCAGGACTGATGGTGAATACCGATCATCATGCGATTCGTGTGGCGGCGAAGGCGTTTGCGGATATTTACGGGAAAGAGACAGTCTTCACGCGGTCGGGCGGATCGATTCCGATCGTGGGGGATTTCGCGACGCATGTGGGGATTCCGACGATTCTGATGGGGTTTGGATTACCCGATGACGGGCTGCATTCGCCGAATGAGAAGTATTGCATCCGGAATTATTTCGATGGGATCCGGACGCTGGCGCATTTTTTTGAGGAGTACGGGAAGTAGCGGCGTCAGGAGTCGGCCCACGGGTTGATGATATGGGCATCGATATCGGCGAAGTGTTTGACGTTGCGCGTGGCTAATGTAGCGCTGTGGGATAGTACGATGCCGGCGATTTGAGTGTCGGCAAGATCTACGGGTTTCCCCATGCTCCTGCGCCGTGCTGCCAGAAACGCGGCTGCCTCGGCGGAGGCTTCGTCGAAAGCGAGCATGCGACGATCGAGTTTCTCATTGACCAGCCGCAGAAATGCCTGAGTCATTGCTGCCTTTCGCCGGCTTTGTGGCAGCAGTTCGAGACCAAACCGGATTTCGAAAAGCGTGATGGTCGTGATCCAGATCGATTCATGCGGTTGTTTGTCCACCCACTTCTGAACAATCGGATCTGGCTCCGGATCCATGAACGCTGAGACTACGTTCGTGTCAAGGACGATCACAGGTTGAACTTCGCAGGACGCGCCTCTTCTCTGGGCAGCTTCTCCAGTTTCGCTCCGATTCCACGGAAGAGTTCCGCAATTTCGGTGCCGAGTTTGCGTTCTACCGGCTTCTCGCGGGCGGCATCACGAAGAATGTGACGTACTTCATCCTCCATGCTGCGCCCATGCCGTTTTGCGCGGCGCTGGATCTGGAGCTTGACACTGTCTTCGATATTGCGGACCACGATCTGTGCCACGCTTTGATGATATCACGATATCATCAAATTGATTTTAGCCCGTAATTCGTTCAAATTTCGAGCCTGGGCGCACGATTGTCTGTGTCCTTTCGGGACCCGTCGAGATGCAGCCGGCTTCGACGCCGGTCTTGTGCTCCAGGAATTCGATGTAGCGGCGGGCGGCGGCGGGGAGTTGGTCCCAGTCCGAGATGCCGACCGTGGAGCTCTTCCAGCCCGGCATGGTTTCGTAGATCGGTTTTGCCTTCGCCAGTTCGCGAACGGTCGCCGGCATATCGACGTTCACTTTGCCGTCGATATCGTAGGCGACGCAGACCGGGATTTCGTTCAGCTCATCAAGCACGTCGAGCTTCGTCACCACCATGGTTTCAAAGCCGTTGATGGCGGCCGAATACTTCAGAACTGGCGTGTCGAACCAGCCGCAGCGCCGCGGACGTCCGGTGACGCTGCCGAATTCGTTGCCGCGGTTGCGGATTTCATCGCCCGCGGCGTCAAGCGCCTCGGTCGGGAAGGGACCGCCGCCCACGCGCGTCGTGTAGACCTTCGAGATTCCGATGACCGCATCGATCTTCGTCGGCGGAACGCCGGAGCCGATACAGGCGCCGCCGGCGGACGAACTGGAAGAGGTCACGAACGGATATGTCCCGTGATCGATATCGAGCATTGTGCCCTGCGCGCCCTCAAACAGCAGATTTTTGCCATCGCGCATCGCCTGGGAGAGCAGCGCGGCAGTGTCGCAGATCATGGGACGCATGCGGTCGGCAGCCTCGGCGTAACGATCGGCAATTTCGTTGGCATTCACGCCATCTTCGATGCCGAACGCGCGGGCTCTCGTCTCGTGATCGGCAATCAAATGGCGTACATATTCGCTGAAATATTCCCGATCGAGCAGATCCGCCATGCGGATGCCGCGGCGGCCGATTTTGTCCTCATAACAGGGGCCGATGCCCTTGAGCGTAGTGCCGATCGGCGTGCGGCCGGGCACGGCTTCGCTGATCTTTTCGACCAGCCGGTGCGAAGGCAACAGCACCTGCGCGCGATTGCTGATACGGAGCTGCCTTTCGGCGTCGATACCGGCGGCGTTCAGGCTTTCGACCTCTTCGAAGAGGCCGATCGGGTCGACGACGAGCCCGTTGCCGATCACCGCGGTTTTGCCGGGGTGAAGAATGCCGCTGGGCACCAGCCGCAGCACAAATTTCCTTTCGCCGATCCAGATCGTGTGGCCGGCATTGTTGCCGCCCTGGTAACGAACGATGTAGTCGAATCGATTGGCGAGGATGTCGACAAGTTTGCCCTTGCCTTCGTCGCCCCACTGCGCGCCGAGAATGATCAGATTGCTCATGAATGGACGGTTTGAAGGCCTGGTACGGCCAACTCGTCATTGTAACTCGCTGTGTTACGCTGACTTTTTATGACTGTTTCCGACGTGTTTCTGCAGCTCGGAGAAGAGCGTCTGCGGCAACTCGTTCGCGGCATTTCGATCGGCAAGCTCAGAACGTACCAGCTCTACGAGCGTTTCAAGATTCGCACGCATCTGGCGAAGCTGAATACCGAGAATCTGCGCGCCGCAACGCCGCGATTCTGGAAGCGCCTCGAGGAGCAGGACGGCGAATTTGCGACGGACCTCGCGCAGGCGATTCTGATCGCGCACATGGACATGATCGTGGCCGTGCTCGACTTCCTGCAGGTTCCGCACCAGCAGGGGTTCTTCGAAAAGAACGTGGATGCCTCGAAATTTCTGACTGACGGCTGGCAGGCGCGGGCGTTCGAGCGCTTCAAGGCCGAATATCCGGAGCCTTTGCTGCTGTTCTACATCAACCATCTCGGCGCGGAACTGGGGTCGGAACCGCAGGCGTATCTGCCGGCGGCCTAGCCTTTCATGCAGGATCTTCTCGACAGCGCGCTCGGCCGGATCCGGTCGGCGCAGAATAACGAAGAACTCGAAGCGGTGCGCGTGGAAGTGCTGGGGCGCAAGGGTGTGCTCGCTCAGCTCAGCAAAGACATGGGCAAGCTCAGTCCGGATGAGCGGGCGGCGCGCGGGAAGCTGATCAACACGTCGAAGCAGGCGCTCGAAGCAGCTTACGAGGAGAAGAAATCCGGGTTCGACCGGGCGGCGCTGGCGGCAAAGCTCGATTCGGAATGGATGGATCTCACGACGCCGGCGAGCGGCGTGCCGCCCGGTTCACTGCATCCGATCACGCAGGTGCAGTGGGAGATCGAAGATCTGTTCCGCAGCATGGGGTTTTCCGTGCTGGACGGGCCGGAGGTCGAGACGGAGTTCCACAATTTCGACGCTCTGAATATTCCGGCGGATCATCCGGCGCGCGACATGCAGGACACGTTCTGGCTGGACGGCGGTTTTCTGCTGCGCACACATACATCGCCCGTGCAGGTGCGCGGGATGGAGAAGCTGGGGCCGCCGCTGCGCATGATTGCGCCGGGGCGCGTGTTCCGCAACGAGTCGGTTGATGCTTCGCACGAACACACGTTTTATCAACTCGAAGGCATGATGATCGACCGGAATGTGTCGGTCGGCAATCTGATTTATTTCATGAAGACGCTGCTGACGGCCATTTTCCGCAAGGAAGTGACGGTGCGGCTGCGGCCCGGTTATTTTCCGTTCGTTGAGCCGGGGTTTGAGCTCGATATTCGCTGTTTGATTTGCGGCGGGCCGGGCTGTCCGGTGTGCAAGCAAAGCGGGTGGGTGGAACTGCTGCCCTGCGGGCTGGTGAATCCGCATGTGTTGCGAAAGAGCGGCATCGATCCCACGGAGTGGAATGGTTTCGCCTTCGGGCTGGGGCTGACGCGACTCGCCATGATGCGGTATGCGATTGACGATATCCGGTGGCTGCAGAGCGGCGATCTGAGATTCCTGAGGCAGTTCTGAGATGAAGTTCTCCTATAGCTGGATTCGATCGCTGGTGGACGGGCTCGACATGCCTGCAGAGTCGCTCGAACGCCTGATCACGATGAAGACGGCGGAGTGCGAGGGCATTGAGATCGCCGGTCCGCTGCTTTCGGGCGCGCTGCCGGCGCGGGTGGAAGCGGTCGAGCAGATCGAGGGCGGCAAACACGTGGTGAAGGCTACGGTGGACGTGGAATCGCACGGCCGCAAGACCGTGGTTTGCGGCGCGCCGAACTGCCGCGCCGGCATCCGCACCATCTGGGTGCCGATGGGAATGAAAAAAATCGCGGGTGTGATGAGCGATGGGATGCTGGCGAGTGCGTCCGAACTCGGCATCAGCCGCGATCATGCGGGCATCATCGAGCTCGAGGACTGCGATCAGATCCCGGCGCCCGATCAGACGATCGAGATCGACAACAAGAGCATCACGCACCGGCCCGATCTTTGGGGTCACTACGGTATGGCGCGTGAGGTGGCGGCGATCACCGGCAAAACGCTGCACGATCCGGTGAATATGCGCGAGCTGCCTGCGCCGGGCGGGCCGCTGCATGTGGAGATCGAAGATCTGCATCTATGCCCGCGATACAGCGGGCTGGTATTCGAGAACGTCACGGTGCAGCCCTCGCCCTTGTGGCTGCAGCACCGGCTGACGGCGGTCGGGTTGAATCCGATCAACAATATTGTCGACCTGACGAACTACATCATGGCGGAACTGGCGCAGCCGATGCATGCGTTCGACCGGGCGAAGTTAAAGGGCGATACGATTTATGCGCGTCCGGCGCGCGAGGGCGAGACCATCACTGCGCTGAACGACGAGCCGTATACGCTCGCGCCCACGAATCTGGTGATTGCGGACGCGGCGGGGCCGATCGCCATTGCCGGCGTGATCGGCGGCAAAAACAGCGCGATTTCCGAATCGACGACGTCGATTGTGCTGGAGAGCGCGAATTTCAACGCCGCGAGTGTCCGGAAGACTTCCGTTGCTCTGAAACTGCGCACGGATGCCTCGATGCGGTTCGAGAAATCGCAGGATCCGTACAATACGGTGCGGGCGCTGGCACGCGCGCTGGAACTGCTGCCGATGCTCTCGCCGGGAATCCGGCTGGCGGGCGGACTGGCGGATCGCGGCGCAACGCTGCACGATCCTCCCATCATTCCCCTCGATCTCGCCTGGCTTGCGCGCAAGCTGGGGCGCGCGCTCGACGCGGGCGAGGTGCGCCGCATTCTGGAGAGCCTGGAATTCGGCGTGACCGAAGGCGGCCACGACAGTTTCTCGGTTTCAGTGCCCACGTGGCGTGCAACGAAGGATATCGCGATGCCCGAGGACCTGGTGGAAGAAGTGGGCCGGATGATTGGGTACGATTCGATTGAGCCTACACCGCCGCTCGTCCCCTGTTCGCCTTCGTACGATCCGCCGGAGCGCGAATTTCTGCGCGGTGTGAAGCGGCTGATGACCGATCGCGGCTACACGGAAGTATCGAATTATTCTTTCATCAGCGAAGAGGCCGCGCGGCGGTTCGGGCTCGATGTGGAGCGGCATGTTCGGGTACTCAACCCCATTGCGGCCGGGCAGGAGTTGATGCGAACGTCGCTGCTGCCGGGAATCCACGGCAATATTGTGGAAAATGCGAAGCACTTCGAAGAGTTCCGGATTTTCGAAACCGGACATGAGATCCATCGGCTGGTCGATATCAAACCGGACGAGAGGCAGCATCTGGTTGCGGCGATTTATTATCGCGATGGACGGACCGGACTGCATGAGCTGAAGCGCGCGGCGGAGTCGCTGGCGGTGGGCGTGCGGGCCGGCGCGGCGCAGCCACAGGCGTGGGAGCATCCGGCGCGATGCGCGGAGTTGTGGTGGCAGGGGCGCGTGGTCGGGCGGCTCAGCGAATTTCATCCGAGTTTAGTTGAAACGGGACGGGCGGCCGTGCTCGATCTGGATCTCGCGGCGATTCGCGAACTGAAACCGGAGCGCGCGGCGTACAAACCAGTGCACCGGTTCCCGACGAGTGCATTCGACCTCTCGATTCTCGCGAATGCGCGTGAGCTGGCGGGAAACCTGGAAGACCGCGTACGTGAGTTCGCGGGCGCACTCGCCGAGTCGGTGGAGTACGTCCGGGAGTTCCAGGGATCACCTCTGCCGGAAGGAAAAAAGAGCGTCACATTTCGAATTGTGGCGGGCGCAACAGATCGAACGCTGTCTTCCTCGGAAATATCCGAGATATACGAGCGGATTGTCTCGGGTTTAACTGGGATCGGCTACGAGTTTCGTACCTGATTTAGGGGAAAGCACTCATAACCAAATGTACTGGTACCAGGGAGGTTGCTCACTCAGTCTATAACTCCTAGTATTAGACCTTAGACAGTACAGCAGTACAAGAGCTCTCGGAGGAGCCGCAATGAGTATCACTCGACTGGTCGCGCTATCAAAGAAGAAGCTTTCGGAAGCGAAGGTTTCGGTGGCGCCGTCTACAGCAGCGTGGTTCGGATTACCGGCGCAATCGCGGGAGCCGGTCTTCCATCCGTGGGACGTGGAGCAGGCTGTTCTGCGGGCGGCTGAGTTGGCGGCATCTCCGGTCCGGCGCATTCCTCGGAAGCGGCGGTCGGTGGAACCAGAAGAAGTTCTGGCGCAGGCGTTTCAATTGCAGTAGTATTCCCTCCTGAAGGAAGTCCAACTGTTCTTCTGGCTGCGCCAGAAGAATTCCCCCGCTTTTTTGTGGAACCTTTCCCCGCCCGGCGTGCCAATAACCGGTGAGGGCGGAGTGCGTGGAGCAGGTCGATCCCCGGGGATTGATCGCGGCAGACATTCCGCTTATAATCGTACTAATTTTTTAATATGACGATTGCCACCCGAACCCTGGCCGCCGCCGCGCTCGGCGCCGCCTGTCTTTTCGCGCAGAAGTTCGAATTCGCAGACGTGAAGGCGAGCCCGAAAATGCCGGGCCAGCAGTTTGCGCGGGGAAGCACCGTGCGCAACGGGCGTTTTGAAATGACTAATGCGTCGATGGTGGATCTGATACGCCTGGCTTATGGGATGGACCCGGACCGCATCACGGGCGGTCCGTCCTGGGTGGAGATGGATCGGTTCGATGTGGTAGCGAAGGTGCCGGATGGAGCGGATCGCGAGGCGCAGAGCGCCATGATGAAAGCGCTGCTCGCGGATCGCTTCAGGCTCGTGGTTCATGAAGATAAAACGCCGATGCCCGGCTATGCACTGCGGGCGGGGAAGAAGCCGTCGATGAAGCCGGGCGATGGCTCCGGCGATACGGGATGCCGGATTCAGCAGCGAGACGCAGCTCCCGGTCCGGGCGCGGGAATGCTGATGACCTCGATTAACGGACAGGTCACGCGGATCGCGCTGGGGCCGGGCGCAACGATCGATTACGTCTGCAGGAACATAACGATGGAGTCGTTCGTTGACAGCATGCGGACGATGATCGGCGCGGGAGTGGGCAACAAAGCTGTCCTGAACGAGACCGAACTTGACGGGAAATGGGATTTCAGTCTTCATTTTTCACTTGGGTTCGGCGGAGCGATCGGTGGCGAAGATCGAATCAGCTTTCAGGATGCGGTCGAAAAGCAACTGGGGCTGAAGCTGGCTGATATTACGGTGCCCACGCAGGTGATCGTGATTGACAGCGTGGAGCGGAAACCAACGCCAAATCCGCCGGGAACGGCAGAGGCGCTCCCGCCGCTGAAATCAACGGCTGTCTTCGACGTTGCGACGATCCGGCCGTCGGACCCGGCTGCGTTCGGCGGCTCATCGAACTGGAACCGCAACCGATATACAGCACAGAACCTGTCTCTGGGGAGTCTGGTCATGCAGGCATTTCGCGCCGGCAACGTCCCGATGCTCAACCGCGACGCGTTGGTGGGGCTGCCAGGTTTTGCGGACAATGTGAGGTATGACATTTCGGCGACCACGAGTTCGCCCGACGGGATACAGGACACGGGACCCATGCTGCGGGGGCTGCTTGAAGATCGCTTCAGGATGAAGTGGCACAACGAAGATCGTCCGATGGACGCTTACCGGCTGGTGGCGGTGAAGCCCCGGATGAAAAAAGCCGATCCGGCGAGCCGCTCGCACTGCATCCGCGCGAACGGACCGGCAGGTTCTCCGCCGGGAACCCAGACGATGACATGCCAGAACATGACGATGGATGATTTCGTGGATCAACTGATGGGCGCGGGTCCCGGTCTGAACTGGCCCGTACACAATTCCACGGGCCTCGAAGGCGGGTGGGATTTCACGCTGACTTATGGGCGAGGCGCAGTGCCGACGCCGATGGCGGCTGGTCCTCTGCCGGCGGGAGGCGGTGAGGGCCACGCCGGAGCAGTGGGAGAAGCTTCCGATCCGGGCGGCACACTCACTCTCTTCGAAGCTGTGGAGAAACAACTCGGGCTGAAACTGGAAATACAAAGGCGTCCCGAGCCGGTGGTGGTGATCGATCGTCTGGAGCAAACACCGACTGAAAATTAAGGGGGTGAAATATTCACTTGCGCTCTCGACCTACATAGTAGTAGGATAAGCCTACAGAGTAGTAGAGAGCCATGTTCCAGCCCAAACTCAGCAAACTTGAACTCCGCATCCTCGAAGCCCTCTGGACTCGCGGCAAAGCCTCTATCCGCGAAATCCACGAAGCCTTTCCTCCGCCGCGTCCCGCCTACACGACTGTCCAGACAATCGTTTACCGCATGGAAGCCAAACACGCATTGCGGCGCACGGACAAAGTCGGCAACGCGGATATTTTCGAGCCGCTCGTGGCCCG
>DASZVV010000046.1:0-2003 GCA_035546955.1 Bryobacteraceae bacterium | reverse complement strand
AAAGGAGATGAGATGAATGTCTCAGGATCCGACGATCGGCGGTAAGCTCCGGGAGGAAACTTCCAGAGCAGACAGGTCACAGGCTGGATTGATTTGTTGGGGCTCAGACCCCGTAAAGGAGATTGGTCAGACCTGTGGATTGAACGTCATCGTGAGGCGCGAAGCGACCTCGGATAGGAGTATGGTGACCGCCGCAAAGTTAGTCTGCTCGGCCTGGAAGATCACACAGCCAGGAGAGAGAAATGGAAAAGCGATATATCGGCATCGATCTGCACCGCAACCGGTTCACCTGCTGCATTCGTCTGGAAAACGAACGAACGTACATGACGGAATGGGAACTGGCGGATCTGGGGAAGTTCGTGAAGAAGCTTCGGCCCGGCGACGAAGTGGCGGTGGAGATCACAGGCAATACGCGGTTGTTTTTCGACGCGGTGGCGCCGCATGTGGCGCGCGTGGTGGTCGTCAACACGAGTCAGTTTCGGGTGATCCGGCAATCAGTGAAGAAGACCGATCCCAACGACGCGCGGACGCTGGCGTTGTATCTGTCGAAGAACATGCTGCCGGAGGTGCGCATGAAGGATAAGCAACGCGGGCAGCTGGCCTCGCTCACACAGACGCGCGACACGCTGGTGAAGCTGCGCGCGGCGCTCAAGAACAAGATCAATAACATTCTCAGCGCGCGGGGGCTCAACCTGGCGCGGGAAGCGTTGTCGAGCGAGAAGAAGCTGGCCGAAGTTCTGACACTGCCGTTCGACGAGATCGTGCAGATCGAGCTGAGGGTAATCGTGGGGCAGATTCGCAGCCTGAACCAGAGCATCGCGGAGCTGGAAAAGACCATCGGCGAGCAAGGCTCGAAGCTGGAGGGCCACAAGAACCTCGCGAGCATCAAGGGTATCGGCAAAATCACCGGCGCGATTCTGCTGAGCGTGATTGGCGACGTGAACGATTTTGCCGATGAGGGCCACCTGGCCAGCTACTTCGGCATCGTGCCGCGCGTGTCGAATTCCAATGAGACCGAGCGCAGCGGCCGCATCCATAAGCGTGGCACGAAACTGGGGCGGACCGCGCTGGTGCAGTCGGCGCTGATCGCGGCCAATTACAGTCCGTATCTGAAACGGTTTTATGAACAGGTAAAAGCCCGGCGGGGTGCCGGCAAGGCGATCATCGCGCTGGCCAGGAAGTTTTTGGGAGTTGTCTACCGGACACTGAAAAATAAGTGGGTCTTCGAGGACTTTCCCAATTTCATTCTGGCGGAGGAGTCATGAGAAACCCGCTCGGGAACCCACCACCGGGAATCTTCCCATCTGATCCCCGCTGCGCCGTCCGTCGTGGAGTTCGCTGTAGCGGAACGGTGCTCGGCGTCAAGGGTTCGCTGCGCCGCGGCCAACCCCGCCGCGCCCTTGACCCCTCCGCGCCGTTCCGCATGAGGATGATTCGCGACGGACGGCTCCGCCGGGAATCAGATGTAGCGCGATTTCTTCGTCTTAACAAAGACGCAGAACAGGTTGTAGTTGACAAAACATCATAGGAGGTTCGTCATGAATTGCCGTGACGCCGAACCGCTTCTGCACGCCCGGCTCGACAACGAACTCGACGTCGCGAGCGCGATGACTTTCGATCTCCACCTTTCGGAATGCCGGGCCTGCGCCGCCCAATATGCCGCACTTCAGAATCTGCGGGAGGAGATCGCCGCGGCACAGCCGGGATACGCCCTTCCGCCGACGCTCGAACGAAAGCTCGCGTCGCGGTTCACATCCGGTGAAACATGGTTCGCACGCCTCTGGAACACTCCCTGGCAACGTGGCGCCGCTTTCGTTGGCGCGGCGGCATGCATTGCGCTTCTCGTTCTTGTTCTCCCGGCGATGTGGACCGGCGGAAACAATCCAATCGCCGCGGAGATTCTCGACGCACATCTACGCGCCCTGCAGCCCGGTCACTTATTCGACGTGCAGAGCTCGGATCAGCACACTGTCAAACCGTGGTTTCAGGGCAAAACGGATTTC
>DASZVV010000045.1:0-2246 GCA_035546955.1 Bryobacteraceae bacterium | reverse complement strand
GTTCTTCCGCCGCCACGGGCTGCATCCTGTCATTCAACACCAGCAGCCGTTCGCCCGCGCAGGGTTCGCCGATGGGCGTCTCCGCGGTTTCATCCCAGGGGCATTCAGGGACTTTGTAGAAGCTGCTCGCAATCGTTGCTTCGGTGGGACCGTAGAGATTATAGAATCCAGTGTCCGGCAGGCGCTTCATCCAGTAAATCAGCCCTGGGGTGGGAAACTTCTCGCCGCACCAGAGAAGGCGTTTCAACGATGGAAAATCATTCTGACGCACTACGTCCGATTTCGCCATGTGAGTCAAAATCGAAGGCACCGAAAACCACTGCGTAAGATTCGAATCCCGAATGAAATCGGCCAGACGGTTCGGCAGAAGATTGAGTTCGGGGGGCGCCAGATGCAGCTCCGCGCCGGCGCGAACCGTTCCGTGGATATCGAACGTTGAGAGATCGAAATGAAAAGGCGGATGCGCCGAAACGCGGTCGTTCGATTCGATCCCGAAATAAGGTACGGCCCAATCGAGAAATCGCAGTACGTTCGAGTGGGTGATCATGACGCCCTTTGGCGCGCCGGTCGTACCGGAGGTAAACAGCAGATGAGCGATGTCGCGTTCGTCGGCCGCGGAATCCATCGGCTCCGCGGAAAGTGATTCCACGGCCGGCCACGAGAATGCGACACGATCGGGGTCCAATATCTCCGCGCCCTCATCCATCCAGCCCACTTTCATATCGCCGTGCAGCAATCCCGTGACAAGCGGGGCCGCCGAATGCAGTGCCAGCACACAGCGGCAGTCCGCAGCCTCCAGGATGCGCTCGAGGCGCGTCGCAGGTGACGATGTGTCGAGCGGAACGTAGATGCAATCCGCCTTCAGGGCGCCGAACATGCCGATCAGAATCTCAATCGATTTCGGGAGAAGCAGCCCGACACGGTCCCCCCGCACGCAGCCGGTGTCCCGCAACGCACGAGCGAGGCGATTCGACGCCTGTTCCCACTCGCCGTAGCCGATTCGACGGTTGCGAAAGACAACAGCGGTTTTTTCCGGATGATGTTCCGCCGCATTCATCAGTGCGTCCTGCAGACGCCGGCTCACGCGGGCACCTCGCGCGACGCCATTTGAAACGCGGCCCGCATGTGATCGAACTCCTCTTCGAGCGCGGGAATATCGAGAATAAACGTGTCGTAACCCGCCTGAAGATAACCGGAGAGTGCGTGCGCGACAGTTTCGTAGTTCCCCACCAGATACGGACAGAACGTTTTGTAATTTTCGTAGGGGCCGAGCCAGTACGGATTGCGGCTGCCCGCGCTGGCGGAAATATCGTTGTCCGCCGATTCGCCCAGTTCAGCCAGCCGCTGATGCCACACAGAATCGGATACTTTCAGCGCCAGCTTGTGGGTGATCTGTCCCTGCCTGTCTTCCGGGAAGCGATCAAGCGCGACACGCCAGGCCTCTTCTTCATCGCTTCGCGCGATAATTCCGATTCGCAGACCGCGGCTTCCGAGCGGCCTGCCCTCCGGCTTCGCATAGTGTTCCGGCGGCTCCGGGTACTGCACGGGTACCGCGCCGATCGCACGCGCCGAATTCAGCCCGGCGGACGAAGAGCCGGACATCAGGACTTCCGGCAGAAGTCCCTGGGCAATCGGGGGCTGCAGCGTCAGATTGCGAACCTGATAGAAGCGGCCATCGAAAGAGACCGGCGAATGATGGCGAAGCAGATCGAGCATCACCTTCGCATACTCAGCCAGGCGTTCGTAACGCGCGTCATGCGGTGTGGGGTCGTTGAGGGCAATCAGATCGTTACGGAACCCGCCGGCGACGAGATTGAGATCCACGCGCCGCTGATAGAGCGCCGAAAGCGAACTCACCATCTTCGCCGCGCTGAATGGATGCATATAAACCGGCTGCAGAGCCACCAGTGGGCTCAGATGGAACGTACTCTCGATAACCAGCTGCGCGATCAGCCAGGGATCGAGCATCGAGTTATCGGTGTAGATCAGCATCCCTTCACACCCCGCGTCTTCGCTCCACTGAGCTGTGCGGATCACCGATTTCTTATATCGTTTATAGTCTTTCTGCCCGCTGCTTGCGGGGCACGTCGAATACACTTTGGCGCCCGGACAAAGGACGTCCGGGTTCGAGGCGGCAGGCCGTGGGGCCGCCAGGGTTTCCACCATGCGCGCTCCTCCTACTCTTTCCTCATGCTGCACGCTCGATGCCAGAGCGGGTGTATTTTTATGTCACTATTTTCAGCATT
>DASZVV010000044.1:0-12781 GCA_035546955.1 Bryobacteraceae bacterium | reverse complement strand
CCGCGCCAGCGTCGGTAAGCGTAGATGATCCGACCGATGTCAGACGCAGGCAGCGGGTCGCCCGTGCCCGACACGCACTCGGCGTCCTCAATGCCGCTCAGCACACGGAGCACGCGGGTCTGCATCGTACCAAGCTTGCGGGCATTGATGAAAAGGGTTTCGCCCACTCGCCCACCGGGACGGTTCGGCGTGCCGCGACGGATGTTCCTGCCGCTCTTATCACGGGTGAGGAACCAGAGGCAGACAGGGATGCCGGTAGTGAAGAAGAGCTGTGCGGGCAGGGCGACGATGCAATCTACGAGGTCGGCCTCGATGATTCTGCGGCGGATCTCGCCTTCGCCGCCTGTGTTGCTCGACAAACTGCCGTTGGCCATGACGAAGCCCGCGACGCCTCCTCCTCGGCCATTGGGGTATGCAAGGTGATGGATGAAGTGCTGGATCCATGCGTAGTTGGCATTGCCGACGGGTGGGTCACCATAGGTCCAGCGCCTGTCGTCGCGGAGGAGCTGGCCAGACCAATCGCTGACGTTGAAGGGCGGGTTGGCGAGGATGAAGTCCGCTTTGAGATCGGGGTGCTGGTCACGGAGAAACGTGTCCGCGGGCTGCTCGCCGAGTTTCGCCTCGATGCCGTGAATGGCCAAGTTCATATGGGCGAGGCGCCATGTGGTGGGGTTACTCTCCTGCCCGAAGATCGAGACGTCTGTGCGCCGACCGCCGTGTGCCTCGACAAATTTTTCCGACTGAACGAACATGCCGCCACTGCCGCAGGCAGGATCGTAGATACGCCCCTGATAGGGTTCCAGCATCTCAACGAGAACGCGCACGACACTGCGTGGCGTGTAGAACTCGCCACCCAGCTTCCCTTCCGCGGCGGCGAACTTGCCGAGGAAGTACTCATAGACTCGTCCAAGCGTGTCACGAGCTTGGCCGCGACCTCCTTTGAAGCCGATACTGGCAATCAGGTCGATGAGGCTCTTCATCTTTACCGGGTCGATGCCGCGCCGGGCGTAGTCTCGAGGAAGTTTACTCTTGAGATTCGGGTTGTCCCGTTCCACTGCGAGGATCGCATCGTCGATCAGCGTTGCGATTTCGGGACGCGCCGCCTGGTTCTGGACGTTCGTCCACCGCGCTTCGGGCGGAACCCAGAAGACGCGCTCAGCGGTGTACTCGTCGCGGGATTCGAGCAGGCGTTCGAGCGGCTCGCCTTTGAGCCCGTCTCTCGACAGCTCGGCACGCAGGTCGTCGCGACGGCTTTCGAAGCTGTCGGAAATGTATTTGAGAAACAGCAGGCCCAAGACTACGTGCTTGTACTCCGCGGCGTCGACCTGTCCACGCAGGGCATCAGCGGCCTTCCAGAGTCTGTCGGAGTAGTCAAGGTCACCGGTCACTGCATCGTTGTTCGCCATCAAAGCTCCATCGTGAGATTCAGGTTGAAGCGACCGAATAAATTTACAAGCCGAACTTTTGCTTAGACTGGCTTAAGACGAGGCTTCCACTGATAAGCCGTCAACCTTTTATTCACAATCGATTCTGCCATATCACAACATTTGTTCTTACGTTTCAGGCCGATCGGTGAGATCAGGAATTGTAAGGCCTTTCTTGCCTTGGCAAAAATGGAAGTGATATTCCAGAATATCGGTATTCAAGGCCCGCGGGTTAACCGCGGGGAAAACCCCTCATTATTTTGGCTTGTTGATCGTCCGTTCGAGGACGTTAACAAACTGCTTCAGGCTCACGCCAAGCGCCCGGCAGAATGTATGTAGCTCTACCACATCGATGCGCCTCTCGCCTCGCTCGCACTTGCTGACGAATGTCTGAGTTTCCCCTATTTTTACCGCAAGCTGAGTTTGTGTGAGCCCAGCCTCCTCGCGCGCCGACTTCAAGAGTTTCAGGAAGGCGCCATAGCGTGTCGAGTATATGGATTTTTCCATTGCGTCCGCAAACGCAACGACATCAGGCTACAGCCGAAAATCGAATAGTCCAACATCGACTACAATGATTAGCAACAACGCAATTGGAAAATGGCTGACATAAAACTGTTCCAGCTCCAGGCCGCTTCAGCGCATGAGTTGCGTGCCGAGTCCGTGGATATCGAAAAATCGCTCCAGTCATTGATGGAGCAACACCTCGAATCCTTCCTCGGCGTGCGGTTTGTAGCCACCGAGTACGTCACCGGACGAGCCCATGGCGGCCGCATTGACACACTCGGCTTGGACGACAATAATTCCCCCGTCATCATCGAATACAAGCGGGCGTTGAACGAGAATGTAATCAGCCAAGGGCTGTTCTACCTCGACTGGCTTATGGATCACCAGGGCGAGTTCACCCTGCAGGTGATGAAAAGACTTGGGAGTCAATGGGCGGAGAAGATCGATTGGTCTGGGCCACGTCTCCTCTGCATTGCCGGCGACTTTACCCGGTACGACGAGTATGCAGTACTGCAGATTCCACGGAATATCGAGCTGCTGCGATACCGGCGGTATGGAGGCGACTTGCTCCTGCTGGAATTGGTCCGGGCGGGAACAGCGGTTCCGAATCAGAAGCGGTCTCGCGAAGCCGAAAGCGTCAAGGAGAAGCATCAGCCCGTCAAAACCATCGAATCTGTCGGACCGAAAGTTCTGCAGGACGTGTGGGAGGCGCTGAAGGCTTTTCTACTCGCGTTGGGCGACGACGTGCAGATGAAGGAACTGGAGCACTACATCGCGTTCCGGAGGCTCAAGAATTTCGCCTGCGTGAAGATGCTTCACAAGGAGCTTCAGGTCTGGGCCAAAGTCGATCCCTCCACCGTGCCCCTGGTAGAGGGCTTCACCCGCGATGTGAGCCAAATCGGTCACTTGGGAACCGGAGACTTGGAAATTCGAATCCAGACCGCAGCCGATCTGGAGCGGGCACAGTCTATTCTCTTGCGGAGCTATCAAGGCGCTTAGCCGGGCGGACACAGCCCGGAAGATGGCGCGTCGTTCGCGCACGTTCGCCTCACGTCGCGCCGTCGCTGAGCAGGTAGCGGTCGCATTCCAGTCGGCCAGGCGCGGCGCCACCGTCGGGCGCGTTCGCGCGGGCAGGGCCTTCTACTGGGGGGACTTCTGGGGGGACTCGCGGGAGTAAAGACCAGGAAATACGGGTAAGGACGGGTAATTCGCCTTTTTGCCGCAAGCGTTCGCGCGGACGCGCAAACGGCGACGTGTCAAAGGTATGTGTTGAAAACGCTGGAAATAATTTGGCTCCTCAGGTAGGATTCGAACCTACAACCCTTCGGTTAACAGCCGAATGCTCTACCGTTGAGCTACTGAGGAGCAACAGAGGAAGGTTTTCTTCATAATACCCCACCACCTCTCGCCGCCGGAAAAACCCCTGCCTGGATCGGTTCAACCCGCCACGCCGCGCGCCAGTTTCCGAAACAATTCCAGCCCCTCGATATGCCGCGCTCCCAGCTCATAGACAATATGCTGCGTCAGGTACTCCCGCACCAAATCCTCCCGGAACCCGCGCTCCTGGGCACCCGCCGGAATCACATCATTTATATGCCCTAGTCCCCACCGGCATGAATCCTGAAACGCGCGCGCCACGTCCGCAGTCAGGTGCGCCTTCTTCCCGGCCCAGACTGCAAACACCATCGGCAGCCCCGACCACTCCACCCACTCCGCGCCCAAATCCAGGACCTCATACGGCAGTTCCACAGGCTCAATCCGCAGCGCCGGGTCGCCGATGATCAGCCCTGCATCGCACGCCCCCAGCATCGAATCGAGATCGGGAGCCATGGGCTCGAACCGCGGCTGGCACCCGTAGCGTTCAGCCAGCAGAATCCGGGAAAGCGCTACCGAACTGCGCGAGCCCGAATCGACCGCCAGCGTCCGGATCTCCCGCACCGGGCGCTTCGAAATCAGCAGGATACTCCGCACCGGGCCTTCGCAGGCAATCCCGGTCTCCGGCAGATAGTCCAGTCCCAGCCGGTCCAGTTCTGCGCAGGGCACCAACCCAATCGCGGCATCGCCCGTCCCGAGCGCCCGGGCGCATTCTGCCGGCAAATCGAATCGAAAATCGAAAAGTCCCCGGCCCGGTCCGTGCAGGAATCCCCAAACGAGGGGCCAGGTGTTGAGATAACTGACAGCGGAAACGCGCAAGTACCCAGTCTAGCCGACGATTGGTTCCAGTACCGCAAAATCAGGCCCCCGGCGCATGCTATGTTGCTCAATAGCGGTCGCTTCAGCTATTTCCCGCCGCTGCTCTTCGCTGTGATGAAATCAATTCGACTGCCGGCCGCTCTTCTCCTGCTTTTCGCCTCGTCCGCGGCCGCCCAGATCACCCTCAACCCCAGCCCCACCCGCGTAATCGGGCAGAACTCCACCACGCTTTCCAGCCTGGCGCCGAATCTCGTCGAGGGCCGCGAATTTCTTACTCCCGAAAGCGTCGTCATCGACCCGACAACCAGCCCCGCCTCGCTCTACGTTTCCGATAACGGCAACAACCGCGTCCTCGGATTTCGCAACGCCGCCGCTTTCGCCACTGGTCAGAAGGCCGATATCGTCATCGGACAGACGGATTTCGCAACTACCCTGCCCTCCGGTCCTGCCAACGGAACCCGCACAACCGGACTCGCATCGCCGGAAGGGCTTGCCGTTGACGCCTCCGGAAATCTCTGGGTTGTCGATGCGGGCAATAATCGAGTCCTGCGCTTCCCGAAACCTTTTTCGCAGCCCTCAACCGTTTTCCCGGACCTCGTCATCGGTCAGCCTGATTTCACGACCGGCACTGCGAATCAGGGTGGAATCACGGCGTCCAGCCTGACCTTCAACGGCATTCAGGGCGCGATTACGTTTGACACGTTGGGCAATCTCTGGGTCGCCGACTCCGGCAACAACCGCATTCTCCGCTTTCCAGCGGCTGCGATTGCCGCCGGAAAATCCGGCATCGCAGCCGACCTCGTTCTTGGCCAGACAACGTTCACCGTCAACAGCGAAACCACCAGCCCGCCGCCCGCTACCTCTTTCACTTCGATCTTCTCTCCCGCGGGCATCGCGTTCGATTCCGCCGGCCGTCTCTTTGTATCGGAATCCGTGAGTTCGCAGCGTGGCCGGGTCCTGGTCTGGTTTCCGCCGTTTACGAATGGGCAAGCTGCTTCCCGCATGCTGGGTGTCGATCAGACTTCGCCGCCGCCGCCAACAGTCAGCCAGTACGAATTCAACCAGTCGCCGACAACCCTGTTTGCAATCGGCAACCAGATCGGCGTTGCGGACACGTTTAACAGCCGGCTGCTCCTCTTCCCACCGGTCGAACAGTGGAATACCAATACGTTTTACCAGGCTGCAGGCACGGTCATTGGGCAGCCGGATTTTTCCTCCGGTTCCCCCAATCAGGGGAGTCTCTCGCCCTCTGCGTCATCGCTCGCTCAGCCCGTTGGTGTGGCGTTTTATAACGGCAACCTCTATGTGGCCGATACAGCCAATAACCGGGTTCTCCTCATGCCGCAGAACGGATCGGGCTTTGGGGCCGCCACTGCAATTCTCGGCCAGGTGCAGGCGGACGTGAATTCGCCGAACCTCGTGGAAGGCCGCGAAGTGGATTTCTCCCGCCAGAACAACGCCGACGCGGGTGTCGCCATTGATTCCACCTCGGACGTTCCGCATCTCTATATCGCGGATACCTACAACAATCGCATCCTGGGCTACTACGATCTCCGCAACCTGCAGGCCGGGCAGCACGCCGACATCGTAATCGGGCAGCCCGATTTCCTCCACACGATCGCGAACTATCCGGACGGCAATTCGAACGATCATAATCTCGCCATTCCCACGGGGCTGGCTGTCGATGTGAACGGCAATCTCTATGTCGCGGATACGGGCAATGGGCGCGTACTGCGATTCCCCGCGCCGTTTGCCAATTTCCAGCCGGGGACGCCTGTGGCGGTGACGGAATCCGCCGACCTTCTTCTTGGCCAGATCAGCTTCACCACAAAAATCGGCGACGCCACTTCGCAGACGATGAATGCGCCGTACGGCCTGGCGTTCACCGGCGATCACGGCCTGCTGGTTTCCGATGTGGCGCTCAATCGCGTTCTCTATTTCGCCGGCCGTTCCCAGGATTTCCAGAGCAGTATGGCGGCCACCACCGTATTCGGCCAGTCCGGCATGACTTCGTCGGGCGCGGGCTCCGGCCTGAATCAGATGAATCAGCCGCACCACGTCGCCGTCGATACCGACGATCGCCTGTACGTTGCGGATTCCGGCAACGGCCGTGTTCTTGTCTTTAACCGCGCGCCGGCCGCGGGCAACGGAGCGTTCGCCGCGATCACTCTGACCTCCGGTCTGAAAACGCCGCGCGGCGTGGATGTGAACCCCGCAACGGGCGATATCTGGGTCGCGGATGTCAGTGGGAATCAGGCGGTCCGTTATCCGAACTTCAACGCCCTGATCGGCTCGGGCACCTACACTTCGAATGCAAACCTGACCGACTTCGCACCGCTCGCCGTCGCGGAGGACAACTGGGGGAACGTCTATCTGGCCGATGACGCCAACCGCGTTCTCATCTACTATCCCGGCCTCAGCGCATTGAATGCGGCAAATTACTGGGGTCTCAATACGAACCCACAGCGCCCGCTCGCGCCCGGCATGATCACCGCGCTGTTCTCAACCGGCAGCGATACGCAGTTCGGTGCCGCGACGACATCCGCCACTTCCATCCCTCTGCCGAAGACCTTGAACGGGCTCCAGGTGCTCGTGAACAACACGCCGTCACCGCTGTTCTTCGCCGGACCGAATCAGATCAACTTTGAAGTCCCATCAAACGCGCCGACGAGCGGCACCGCCGACATTCAGGTGGTCGACACCGCGACAAACCGTGTGCTGGGTGACACCACCGTAGTAATGGATACTGTGGCGCCTGGCATCTTCACCCAGGCTGCGAATGGTGCGGGCGATGGCGTGATCGCGAATCAGGATGGCACCCTGAATACGCCGTCCAATCCGGCGAATGCAGGCAGCGTCGTCACGCTCTACATGACGGGTCAGGGCTATATCAGCGGGATGCCCGCGGATGGCGATATCTCCAACGCCGCGCTGAGCACGCCGTATCAGCCGCTCGTCTACATGGGGGAGCAGACCTTCGTGCCTGAGCAGAACGTCCTCTACTCCGGCCTCGCGCCGACGCTGGTCGGCGTCTGGCAGATCAACGTGAAGATTCCTAACGATGTGATCTCGGTACAGAACTCGCAGCGAGTTCAGGTCTTTGTGCAGGCGGGCAGTTGGGTCAGCGGCGGCGGCGGACTGGGCCGGCCGGTCTATATCTACGTCAAACCCCCGAAATGAACTCCGCCCGGAGGTTCTGCGCCGCCGTTCTATCCAACGGCGGACATGTCGAGTCCATCGCGCTCCATCACGGCAGCATCGATATCGGGTGGTTCGGCTCTGCGGAACCGCGGCGCGCATTCATCCACTCCTCGCGCGATGAGGCCGGCTCCCTGATCCAGTTGCAGTGGCTCGAGCAGAATGGCGTCGGCCACACGCCGTCCGACGGCGCGATCGCGATTGTCCATGGCCTGAAGGCGGACGTGGACGCGCAGGCCGATCGGCGCTACCAGCTCTATCTTTCCGGCCGGCTACAGCATGCGGAGCGGATTATCGCGATCGATGTGCGGATCGGCAACGGCCGCTCCGGCGACGATCGGCTGGTAATCCAGGAAGACAACCCGTACTCGCAGATGCTGCCGCTCCCGAAAATCGAGTTCGCAGTCCAGGAGTTCGGCAAGCCTGGGTTTCTGTTCCGCAATCGCTGGCAGGCCGAGGTGCTCGCCAGCGGCCGCGAGGTGATCGAAGACCAGCTGGCCCGCTTGTTCTAACCGCCCTGCACCGTATGGCGGCGGATCGAAATCGCTTTTCCCGTTGCGTCATCAACGTCGATGATCACCGAGTGCAGTTCGGGCGCGAGCTTCGAGGGCTCCATTTTGATCGGCATCGACGTCAGGAACTTCGTGAGGACGGGTTCCTTTTCCACGCCGATGACAGAGTCGTACGGGCCGGTCATCCCGCAGTCGGTCTGATACGCCGTGCCCTTCGGGAGAACGCGGGTGTCGGCGGTCGGGATATGAGTGTGGGTCCCAACGATCGCGGAAACGCGGCCATCGAGATACCAGCCCATCGCGATCTTTTCGCTCGTCACCTCGGCGTGAAAGTCGATGAAACGGACCTTCACGTCATCCGGCAACGCGGCGAGCAGCTCGTCCGCCTTGCGGAACGGGCAGTCGGTCTGCGGCATATAGACACGGCCCTGGAGGTTCATCACCGCGCACTTCGCGCCGCCCGGCGTGGTGTGGATGTACACGCCGTGGCCGGGCACGCCCGGTGGATAGTTCGCCGGCCGTATCAGCCGCGGGTTGCGCGCGAGGTACTCATAGATGTCGCGTTTGTCCCAGATGTGATTGCCGGAGGTCATCACGTCGATGCCGTAGCGAAAGAGCTCTTCCGCCACGTTTGGCGTCACGCCAAAACCGGCGGCCGAGTTCTCACAGTTCGCGATCACCACGTCGATCGATTGGGAGGAGCGGATGTCGGCCACATGATCCGCCACGATGCGGCGGCCAGCGTGACCAAAGATGTCACCGATAAAAAGGAGCTTCAACCAGCCATTATCCTATTCCCATGCGGATTGGTATCGATTCGGGCGGCACGTTCACCGACTTCGTGATTCTTCACGATGACGGGCGGCTCGAATCGTTCAAGCTGCGTTCGAATCCGGCGGCGCCCGCGAACGTGATTCTGGAGGGGCTTCGCAGGATTGCGGCCAGGAAGGCGGACGTGGTTCATGGATCGACTGTCGCGACCAACGCGCTGCTCGAACGCAAGGGCGCGAAGACGGCATTCGTGACCACAGCCGGATTCGAAGACCTGATCGCGATCGGAAGACAGAACCGGCCGGAGTTGTACAACCTCACGCCCGGACCGGCGAAGCCGCTGGTGCCGCGCGAGCTTTGCTTCGGCGCGGATGAGCGGATGCTGTTCGATGGCACGGTCGAGAAGCCGCTCCGCGATGTCGCCAAACTGAAGAAGCAATTGCACGGCGTGGAGTCCGTCGCGATTTGTCTGCTGCATTCGTATCAGAATGACGCGCACGAGCGTGAATTGCTGAAGGCGCTCGATGGGATCGGCTATGTCTGCGCATCGTGCGATATCTCGCCGGAATTCCGGGAGTTCGAACGGGCGTCGACTACGGTGATCAACGCGTATGTGGGGCCGCTGATGGATCGCTATCTCGGCGAACTGGAGCGCGGGTGTTCGCATCCACTCTCGGTGATGCAATCGAACGGCGGGCTGCTGACCGCGTCCGAAGCGCGGCGGCATGCAGTGCGGACGATCCTCTCGGGCCCGGCCGGCGGCGTGGCGGGCGCGATCGAAATCGCGCGAATCGCCGGGTTTGCAAGCGCGCTGACGTTCGATATGGGCGGCACATCGACGGACGTTGCGCTCGTTGGGCGCGAGTCGCGGCTGAGTACAGAAGCGCGCGTCGATGGATTCCCGGTCCGGGTGCCGATGCTCGATATCCATACAGCCGGCGCGGGCGGCGGATCGATCGCTTACATCGATGCAGGCGGTAGCCTGCGGGTGGGGCCGGAGAGCGCGGGTGCTTCGCCTGGGCCGGCTTGTTACGGAGCCGGAGACCGTCCGACTGTAACCGATGCGCACGTGGTGCTCGGACGCATCGATCCCAACCGGTTGATGGGCGGCACGCTTCGCATCGACCCGGCGCGTGCGGAGAAAGCGCTTGCGACATTGGGCAAGCCGAAGTATGTGGCTGCGTCCATCATTCGCATCGCGAACTCCAATATGGAGCGGGCGATTCGCGCCGTCTCCGTGGAGCGCGGCGAAGATCCTCGCGATTATCCGCTGGTTGCGTTCGGCGGCTGCGGCGGTCTCCATGCGTGCGAACTCGCTGAGTCGCTCGGGATAAGGACGGTGATCATTCCGCGCATGGCGGGCGTCCTCTCCGCGCTCGGGATGTTGCTGGCCGATCGTCAACGTGATTTCTCCATTGGTGCTCTGGGTGTTTCCGATTACGAGGCGCGGTTCCGCAAGCTCGAAAAACTTGCGCCGCGCGGGGCGAGGAAAGAGCGATTCGCCGACGTCCGGTATGCCGGACAGAGCTACGAGTTGACGATCCCCTGGTTAAATGATGGGGGATCGTCATTCCACGACGCGCATCAGCGCGTTTACGGATATTCCGATCCGAAGCGGGCGACGCAAATCGTTACTTTGCGGCTGCGGACTACCATCCCGGTTTTGCGGCCAGCGATGCAGCCAGGTGAAGCCGACTACGGATCGACTACCTTCATTCCCCGAGGCTGGAGATCGCGACTGGACTCAGCGGGCAGCAGCATTCTCACTTACGCGCCAGATCGAACCGGACGCGTCGTCCGAAACCAGAAGTGAACCGTCGGAGGCGGCGGCGACGCCGACAGGACGGCCCCATGCATCGCCGTTCGGAAGCACAAAGCCCGTCAGGAAGTCTTCGTAGCTGCCGTCGGATTTGCCGTTCTTCAGCCGGATGCGGATGACTTCGTGTCCTTTGCGGACGGAGCTGTTCCATGAGCCGTGCTCGGCGGCGAAGATGTCGCCCTTGTAGAAGACCAACTGCAGCGAAGCATTGTGCGCCGGAAGAAGAACGTCAGGCACGATCACTTTGCTCTTCAGCTCGGGGTGCTTGCCTTCGAGCCGAGGATCCTGGTTGCCGCCGATATAAAACCACGGCCATCCGTAGAATCCGCCTGGTTCGATGTGGGTGATGTAGTCGGGCACGAGGTTGTCGCCGAGGCCATCGCGTTCATTTACGGAGCACCAGAGCTGGCCGGTCACCGAATCCACCGCGAGGC
Organism: Bryobacteraceae bacterium; assembly: GCA_035546955.1. Classification (GTDB taxonomy): domain Bacteria; phylum Acidobacteriota; class Terriglobia; order Bryobacterales; family Bryobacteraceae; genus BOG-234. The sequence goes on along the minus strand of DASZVV010000044.1, from coordinate 1,926 downwards.
CGACAGGATTGCGGATGCCGGCGCCATAGACGCGGACAAACCTGCCTTCGGGCGTGTATTCGAGAACGTTGGCGCGGTTTTTTTCGCCGGGATGCGTGTCGGGATCGTCCACGTTCGAACCGGAGCCGACGGCGACGTAGAGGCTTTTGCCGTCCTTTGAGAATGCGAGATCACGGGTGGAATGGCCACCGCCCGGAATGCCGCTGATGATGGTTTCGGGCTGACCCTTCGCGGTCAGGTCCCCGGTCCTGTACGGGAAACGGACGACCGTCGTGGTGTTCGATGCGTAGAGCCACTGCGGGTTGGTGGCGGGGTAGAACGCGAGGCCGAACACCGGTCCAAGTCCGCTGGCGTAGTCGCTCGCGGTGGTTCCGCGATAGACGCGAATGTGGCCCGTGCCGGTTTCGGCCAGGAAGACGTCCCCATTGGGAGCGGTCTTCATGGCGCGCGGCGTGTGGAGGCCGGACGCGAACAGCTCCACTTTGTAGCCGGGAAGCGCCTGCGGGAGGACGCCTTCCGGTCTCGGAACAATGTGTGGGCTGTTGTTGGCGGACGGAGTGGCGTAGGGCTTCGGGAGGTCTGCCGGCGTGAGATGATGAGTCGCACCGATTACGGCGGTCGTGGTCAACGCGATCACCAGAAGAGTTCGCTTCATGTTGGACTCCTAGCCCCCGAGAACGTCGACCATGCCGGGGCCGCAGATTCGTTCGATTTCAGCTTTAAATTCGCGATCCGGGCGAACTTTGGTGGGAACGTCCAGAATCACGGAGAAGTCTCTTGGATTTTCCAGGCGCAGGCGGACCTGGGTCTCGCCTGGCTTTCTCGAGAACAGGTTCAGGAGTTCGGCCGGGCGGTCGATGCCGTTGCGTCCGACGTACACTTTAATGCTGATCAGCGACGGCAATGAGACGCGTGCGTTATCGAGCGCAATGATTTCTTTGATCGAGACCTTGGTCGGGTTGTCTTCTTCGGGAAGTGCGGTGCCGCGGATCAGAACGGCCTGATCTTCGACCAGCAGCGGTCCGAGGCTTTCGAAGGACGTGGAAAATACCAGGCCTTCGGTTGTGCCGTGGCGGTCTTCGATGGTCGCCAGCGCCCACGGTTTCCCTTCCTTGGTGCGGCGGCGCTGGATACCGGTGAGGACGCCGCACATGGCAACGTCCGCGCCCTTCTCCAGGCCTTCAAGTGTGGAGGAATTGAAGTTCGCGAGTTCGGCGATCTTTTCCTCGTAGGCATCGAGCGGATGGCCGGTGACGTAGAAGCCGAGCATTTCCTTTTCGCCCGACAGTTTCTCTTTGAGCGTTTCGGCGGGCGCTTTCGGCAACTGCGGTTCCGGATGAGACTCCATCAAGCCACCGAACAAACCACCCTGTCCCGAGGCCTTATCGCGCTGGGCGGCGACGCCGGATTCGATGGCTTTATCGAGCGCGAGCAGAAGCTGCGGACGGGTACCGCCCAATCCATCCATGGCGCCGGCTTTGATCAGGCTTTCGATCACGCGCCGGTTGATGGCGCTCATATCGGCGTGCTCGCAGAACTGGAAGATGGAGGTGAAGCGTCCAACTTCTTCGCGCGCGCGGATGATGGCTTCGACCGCGCCCTGTCCCACGTTCTTGACCGCGCCGAGACCGAAGCGAACGGCGTCGCCTTCGCTGTCGCGGGTTGGCGTGAACATGTAGTTCGATGCGTTCACATCCGGCGGGAGCACGCGAATGCTCATTTCGCGGCATTCGTTAATGTACTTCACGACCTTCGGGGTGTTGCCGGTTTCCGAAGTGAGCAGCGCGGCCATGAAATCGACCGGGTAGTGGGCTTTGAGGTAGGCCGTGACGTAGGCGAGGAACGCGTAAGCGGCGGAGTGCGACTTGTTGAAGCCGTAGCCCGCGAACTGCTCCATGAGGTCGAAGAGCTTTTCGGCCTTCTTCG
>DASZVV010000043.1:0-15324 GCA_035546955.1 Bryobacteraceae bacterium | reverse complement strand
GAGGTCAATTACCACGCCGCCTATGAGCCCAAGCGCGCGGTGCGGACGGCCCGCTGGAAATACATCCGGCGCTTCGGCGACAAGCACACTCCTGTGCTGCCGAATTGCGATGATGGATTGAGCAAGACCGTCTGGCTCGATTACGGGTGGAAAGACATGCAGCTTCCCGAGGAAAGCCTTTACGATCTGATTTTCGATCCCCACGAGCGCAATAATCTCGCCTCCGAAAAAGGCTTTGAAAAGATTCTCGCGGGAATGCGAGCCCGTCTGGATGACTGGATGCATCGGACGGGCGATCCACTGTTAAATGGGCCGGTCCCGGCGCCGCATGGAGCCCAAATCAACAACCCCAACGGCATTTCGCCCAGGGAAACTCCGGACAGAATCGCTTAACGGGTCTCTCCGAAGTGCGGCGCCGGAGTCAGACGGCGCGACGTCCGCTGATGAAGCTGAACAGGAACAGAACCAGGAAGATGACGAAGCAAATCTTCGCTATCATTGCGGCGATTCCGGCGATTGCGAAAAAGCCGAGCAGCCCGGCGATGAGCGCGATTATGAGAAAGACCACTGCGTTACCTAGCATTTGCGACCTCCGCAGTTCCTATATGCAATCGCTTCGCCAAACCTCAGGCGTGGGCGGTCTTTGGGAGGGTTTTGACGCGCTGGTGACTTATGCGCAACTCAGTTCCACGGCCGTCACAGAACCTGCGGGGAAGCGCCACGTCAACCCTGATTGATCGGGAACGGGCGTTTCGACCGGAGCAAATACATCCGGTTGATCGAGGCTGACGAATTGGCGGAGATTCTCAGGCGCGATTGCCCACGTTCTGCCGCTCGTGATTTTCATGCCTTCGACCGAAAAAGAGGCATCCACGGCGCCGCGGAACTGGAGATTGGCAACGTGGAGGTAGATCTTTTCGCCAGTCCGGCTGGCTGCGATGTCCAAACCCGAGGGCTGCGCGCTAACGGCCACGCCCTGTGTTCCGTTGTGCCGCTTGAACAGCCGCGCGATGGACGCAACCGGCATCAGGTAGCTTTTCCCGGCCGGGACGCCAATCATCACGGCGTTATTGGTCCAGCGGGTGCCTTCAAAGTCGGCGGCTGTCGCAATCTTTACGTGGGCTCCATGGCGCTGGTAAATGTTGAGCGACCTGGCGTGATAGACCGACGAAAGCCACTCGAACAGAATCGGGTGCATGTTGCGAGGGGGAAGACTCAGATGACCCTCGGTAACCGCGATGCCGATCTTACCGTGGTTCGCGCCCATCGCGCTTTCGAGTTCCGACACTCGCGTTTCCACTGCGTTCGATAGTTCGAGCAGTTCCTCCCACGCCCGTTCGGGCTCCTGCTGATAGATCAGTCCCTTCAAAGCCGAGTTGGGACGCCGGGGGGATTGGCCCATCATGTGAATCGCAACGAAATCCAGGTATTCGCCAGCGCGGTCGATCAGATCTTTCGCCCAGAGTCCCTCGCCGTGCCCGCGGTCGCCCCACCCGATGAGCCGGATCGAACGGTCGCGCGCCTTCATGGCACGGGCAAATTCGATGGTGTGCGCAATCGATTGATCCTTGCTGAAGGTCGTGGTTCCATAGGAGGTCTCGTTTCCCAATTGCCAGAGCTTTATGTTGAGCGGCTGCGCCGATCCGTTTCGTTTGCGCTCGGCGTTATCCGGATCGTTGGCGTAGGAAACCCAGCCGGCGGCTTCTTCCGCGTCCCCGGTGCGGTTCCCCTCCGGCATCGTGCTGTACCGCCGCTCCCCATCGCTCAGGAAGTTCACGCAATACAACGGTTCGGCCTTCACCCGCCGGCAGAAATCGACAAACTCGTGAGTGCCCACTCGGTTCGTTTCCTTGCCGCCCCAAACGTAATTGCGAGTGAGCGGCCGTGAAGCGACCGGACCCACACCCTGCCGCCAGTGGTAGTAACGGCTGAAGAGGCCGCCGAAGCGAATGACACCGGGCGCAAGGTCCGCCACGACATCGACGAAATCCTGCCGCCAGTCGTCGGTATCGTAGTTCCAGGCTGCTTCCACGGAGCCGTCGGTCGTGCCCAAAGGTTCCATGAACTGCATGTAGAGCAAGGGTGAGATGTCAAACAGCGGTTTGGGGTTGATTGCGATCGTGTTCGCATCCGCGCCGCGGGCGGATTCGGCGATTGCCAGAGCAGCAGTCTGTTGCAGGAACTCTCGTCTGCCGAGCATCTTCGTTCGTCCTCCAGGCGCCGAACCGGTTGGCTGAATTGGCCCCATCTTAACGCGCGTGTGCGGTTCGGTTTGCCCGGAGCGGGCAGCGTGCTCTGCTTCGGACTACAGGGAGAGCAGCTTTTTTACCTGCCCATCGACAAAGGCGACTTCGACGATCTTGCGTTCGGCGAAGTTCAAACCGAGTTCCTCAAAGAAGGCGTCGGCGGAGCACTGGATCTGGGATTTGACGTCTTTCCGCTTGTCTTCGTCCACGTCCGCCATATCGACATTGTCGAGATTGGGATCGATCGGATCGATGGGCTTCGGAGTCCAGTGGAGATCGGCGAAGATGCCGCCTTTCGCCTTGTAATTTATCAGGTTCTGCTGTGCGACGGTGCGGCCGTAATCGTAATCGTGCTTGCGGTACTGAACGTCGAAAAAGCCTTCGAACGCTTCGAGCCCGTTGCCGGCGAGCTTCGTGGTATCGGCGACAAAATCGTAGATCAGCATCTCTTCCTTCTCGTGAAGCTGGCCGGCGAGCTCCAGGACGAGAACTGAGTCGAGCCAGGCGCTCGCGGTGGTCGAATCGGCACCGAAGCCCGCGTATTCGGAAGCGTACTGCCGGCGAAGCTGATTGCGGGCGGCATTCAGTTCGGCCTCGATCTGGAAAAACGACGCCAGGATGGCTGAGCAGACCGGCTGGGTCTGGGCCGCAGTCAGGACGCCCTTCCCGTAGAGCTGCTGCAACTCACCGGCGCGCTCATCAAGAAGGCGCAGCTTATCGTTCACATCTTCCGCGGTGATCCAGTCCTGAAACGCGGCCTGCCCCATCATCGAGGCCATGATGCGAAGGAGCACTACCTTGTAATTCGCAACGGCGGAGCCGAAGGAATGGGACGAATCTGCATTGGGATCGGTGGTAAATGGGATTTGCCCGGAGGTCTTCGGCTGGGGTGCGATGAAGAGGTAACCGCGCTTCAGTGCAGTGACGCGGCCGTCCGGCAATTGCTCGACGAGATTTTTAGCCATGCCGAGGGGCTGATTCTGAAACAGACCACCATCGGTATAGGTGAAGAACCGGGCGGGATTGCCATTCCATAACTCCTTCACGAGATACTCGCCGGGATAGTCGGCGATATTACGGGAGAGATCCTGCGCGCGGAACGCGAAGGGAAATGCGCCGCAGGCGACGGCGGCGGCGCGGATGGTTTCCCAGAGTTCGGGGCGGTCAGACGATGCAGTTTGAAGCGAGCAGAGCAACTCATCCTGATGGTCGGTGTAGATGAAGCTGCCGCCGCTCACGGTGGGACGTCTATAGTCGACGCCGCTGAGGTTGGAAAGCGCGAGGCCGAGTTTGAGACTGCCGTCCGTGGAGAGCGCGGGATGCGGAGACGGCGGGGCTGGAGGATTGCCTGCATAGCGGGCGGTGAGGTAAGCCTGCGAGATTTTGATGACCGCGTCGGAGGAAAAGATGGAGTGGGTGGCGGGTTCATCTTTCGGATCGCGGGTCAGAAGCTTTGTGATATCGACGTCCCGGACCCAGGCGTTGAAGAGAGGATTGTCGTAGGGTTGATTCATGGCCGCGCCATCGAAGAGGAGGCGCTGGGCGATCATGGCGGCAGTCATGCCTCCGGCGGAGGCGCCGGTGAGGACGTCGATCTCGATCCGCTCATCGGGATTGGTTTGAGCGGCCCAGGCATTATGCTGAGAGACCGCATCGAGGATTTCGAAGGCGACGCCGGATTCGTAGCTGCCGAGAGAGACCGCGCCGGCAATGGTTATGGAGAGCTTTTTGGGCATAATCCTCCTGATTTTTTAAAATTATCTCAGGAGTTCGGGGGCGCCCGGGGCCAGCTTTACCCGGTTCAGGAGCGGGGAGAGGATGGGCAGGCGGCGCGGAGGGCGCTCAGGAACGCGGCGGCATCGGTAACACCGATCATCACGGGGACCTTGCCCTCGCGGGGAAGGATGACGGCTACGCTCTCTTTCGCGAGCGCTAACTCGACTTCTTTTCCGTTGCGGAGGTAGAAATCGCCGGCGTCATAGTTGGGCGCGTTGACGCCAAAGATTTTTTTGCCGGGCAGCCATTCGGGATCACGGTTCAGTTCCACGATCTGCGCTTCACTGGTCTGCAGATCACATACGGGGTAGTCCTGGCTCCAGATGAATCGCGCGTGGATCTGCAGCTTTCCGCCGGAGATCACCCACGGAACGTATTCCGGGGTGAAAACGAGCAATCGCAGGACGCCGGCGGCAACCACTATTGCAACAATGCCGATGAGTATTTTGCCTCGGCCGGAAGGGTTATTGCAAACCGGATCTGGAATGCCCTCGAACATCCTACGGATTGTAACTCGTTAGCTGATATCATGCCGCCATGAAATACCTTGTGTGCGCGATCGGCCTGACGGTCTGCGCGAGTCTTGCCTCCGCTCAACAGGCGCCCGCGGACGCTCCCCTGCCTGCTGGAGCAGCGCGGCCGATGCCGCGTCCGCCGAATCCCACGCGCGATCCGCATACGCCGGGTTACGTCACCGCGAAAGAACTGCCGGACGGGACGAACGCGCCCGCGAACGAAGACGGGAACTTCATCATCGGGCCGACGCATCCGGCTGCGCCTGAGATGAGCGTGCAGGAAGGCGTTCCGAAGGGCGATGTTTACACGTTCACGATGGAATCGAAGGACAGCAGGTTTTATCCCGGCATTTTCCGGGAGCCGAATACGGTGGGGACGGCGGACCCGGCGGATCCGGAGAAGTTCCGCGTGCCGACGAGCCATCCGGGACCGTGGACGCGCCGGGTCGCGGTCTACGTGCCTAAGCAGTACGTGGCAGGTACGGTTGCGCCGTTTATTGTGGGGGCGGACGGGCCGGATCGCGGGCTGTTTACCTGCCTCGATAATCTGATTGCCGAGAAGCGCGTGCCGGTGATGATCGCGATTTCGATCGGAAATGGCGGCGGAGATGCGCAGGGGAGCGAGCGGGGCCTCGAGTACGACACGCTTTCGGGAAAGTATGCGGAGTTCGTGGAGCAGGAAGTGCTGCCTCTGGTGGAGAAGCAATACAACGTGAAGTTAACGCGGGATCCGGACGGGCGCGCGACGATGGGCGGGAGTTCGGGCGGGTCGGCCGCGATGGGGATGGCGTGGTATCACCCGGATTTATATCATCGCGTGCTGACTTACTCGGGCACTTACATCAATAATCAATGGCCGTGGAATCCGGAGACGCCGCATGGGGCGTGGGGATATCACGAGACGCTGATTCCGAATAGTCCGGTGAAGCCTCTGCGGTTGTGGCTGGAGGTGGGGGATCACGACAATTACTATGTGCGCGACGGGATGCACGATTGGGTGCAGGCCAATGAAAATATGGCGCGGGTGCTGGCGGCGAAGGGATATCACTACCAGTTTGTGTTCGCGCGGAATGCGGGGCATACGGATGGGGCGACGAAACGGCAGACGCTGCCGGAGGCGCTCGAGTATGTATGGCAAGGATATGAAGCGGTGACGAGATAGTCCATCGATTTGTGCGTTTTCGCATGTTTACTAGTTTGTGGCTTTGGTTTCTCGCCCGGAACTTATAACGTCGGGAGAAGTGGAAACGTCAGATTGTGCGGGAGGTCATCCCAGTGCGGCTTCGGTTCCTATTCGTTGCGTCGGCGGTCTTGACGGTGCCGGCTTTCGCGCAGCAACTCGGGCGGTTTAGCTGCTCGGGTACGACATGCACTTTTAATCTGAGTTTCGATGATGGATACGCACAACTGACGGACGTTTCGGGGGCAGCTTACTCCGGACGAATGCAGGTTGACGATTCGCGAACTCTGCCGAACGGGACTCACATGTCCGCCCAGTCCGACGGGCCGATGATTTATCGGGACTCGAAGGGCAGAGTTCGGACAGAGCGCCATGCGTCTCCGTTCGTGCCAGGCCGTCCGGCGCTACCCGATGATTTCATCATTGCCGAGATTCACGATCCGGTTGCGGGCTTCGAATATGTTCTCGATCCGGTGAACCGGGTTGCGCATCGCAGGGCGTTTAAGCCGGAGGCTGTGCGACAGTTCGACTCGACCACGTTTGCGACCATATTGGCGCATCCGTCATCCGGGCCGAATGAAACCGTCGAGTTCCCTGGAACGCGAACGATCTCCGGCGTGACCGCGTATGGGCAGAAGAGGACTTCGAACTGGACCAGGCCGGATGGCGCTGCTGTCAGTCAGACACAGGAGGAGTGGACCGATCCTGCCAGCGGCGAGATTCTGCTGGTCGTCAGCAGCCGCAATCCCGATGACATCCTAACGACCACGATGACCAATTACAGTAACGCCGAGCCGGCTGCCACGCTGTTTCAGGTTCCGGATGGATATCAAACGGTCGATGAAGCGGAATTATTCCAGGTGTCGCACCCGCACACGGGCCGCGGCGGTTCCAGCGCCAATGGACCGCCCCTGATGGCCTCCTGCGAAGACGGAGCCTGCAAGTTCACGTTCAACCCGGGCCGCGGCGCTGTGGCCGGGGCGGTAACCGGTGCGCCTTATTCGGGACATCGCCGATCGGCCGACGGACCTGGCGAGTATCGTGATTCATTCGGCAGGGTTCGGGCCGATCCCGCCCAGGTGGGCGGCGGTTCGTCGCGAATGCCGCGACTGGTGAGGATTGACGATCCGGTCGCCGGATATATCTATATCCTCGATCCGGAAGCTCACACGGCGTATCGCGAGAAAGCGGAATACCGCGCGGTCCCGTTCCAGTCGTTTACGCAGCCGGCGGGCACGCGGACCGCACCGAACGGTTCCACCACCACCGTCGAAGACCTCGGCACTCAGACGATTTCCGGCGTGACCGCAACCGGGCAGCGGGAGACGACGACGAGCCCGCCCGGCACCCTCAACCAGAACGACAAGCCAATCGTGATGGTGAATGAACGATGGATCGATCCGAAGACCGGGGTTCAGATTCTGGCAAAGAATACGACATTCCGGGGTGACATGATCACGATCTCCATGCCCGACTACAAAGAAGGCGATCCGGATCCGGCATTGTTCCAGGTTCCGGCTGGATACAAGATTGTGGACGAGACCGGCCCCTTCACATTTACGGCGACGGGGCCATAAGGGTAACCGAAGCTGCTGCCTTTCCGCTAGACTCTTCGTATGAATGACGAGCTTCTGTCGCTCGTTCGGGCACAGGCCGAAGAAGCGGCTACCACCGTCCGCGCCGGCGCGCTCCTGCGGATTGCACGGGTGATGACGGCGTCCGACCGCGCGGAGGCGCGGCGAGTTCTCGAACTCGGGATCGACGCTGTGCGCGGAATTCCGGGCGATGATGGCGAAGTGCTGCGGAAGAGCGCGCGCGTGATAGCGGCCGCGGTCGCTCCCGACCTGATGAGCACGATTCCCGCGGATATCGATCGGCCGCACCGTCGTTTATTTATCCAGTTTGAGCCCGAGCGACTGGGCCAGACGATGCTCGATCACGGACTTGTCGATGCCGCGATCGAATACCTGGACAAGTTTGGGGAGCAGCCGGGCTTTCCATTCGGCGTAGCGCACGCGCTGGTCTTCCGGCTGGAGGATGACGAACGGCGGCTGGCAGCTTTTCGCCGCGCGATCGAAGCCTGGCGGGCGACCCTGCGCCGTCCCGTGGACCGGCGTTCACCGGGAGCCCAGCGTTTCCTCGGATTGTTCGAATCGAAATGGGAGCTCTTGCCGCGGGAAGAAGCGGAACCGCTGATGCGGGAGATCGTTCAGGCTACGCTGGCTGAACGCGATTTCCACGGCTGCCATTCCTGGGGACACGGAGGAGGCGTTCAGATCGCATCGAGCCGCCAGGCCACGCTCTTCCGGATTCTGCATGTAGTGAAACATCTGGACGAACCGCTGGCGAATTCTCTCCTTGCGAGTCATGAAGAACTGGCGAAGGCGGCAGCGCGTTTTCCGTTCGGGATGGAAACCATCCGCGAAGAGGCAAGAGCACGGGAACGGAATCAGGCCGGAACGGGGAAAGCGTGCGGATTCGGATTTGGCGGTGCCTCGCGGAATATTGCTTATCTTCGGGCGCTGCTCCAGGCGACGGACGATGGCGATTTTCGACCGGCGTTCGCCGCGGCCGTGGAGCGATACCGGGAAGACACCTCGCCGGAAAATCCCAATGAAGCGCTGAAGGAGTCGTGGCCGTCTTCCTGCATGTTTCGCCAGATCCTTTATAAAGCGGGAAAGCGATGCGGGGAAGCGGCGGCTGCGTATGCCGGGCAGATCCCGGACAACGATCAGCGGCTGTTCGCGACGATCGAACTGGCGGCGGCACTCGCAGGGCTTCCGGAGTTGCAGGAAACTCAGCGAACCCAGGGGAAGCGTTCGCGGGCCAGAAATACGGTTCCTCCTGCGGCCCCGGCGACGGAAGAAGAACTGCAGATTGCCATGCAGCGGGCAGCGGAACTGCGCGCCGAGGGAGTTGTGTTTCGCTGCCCGCGGTGCGAGTATCGTCCGCCTGAGGCAGACGTCTGGATGTGCCGCTGCGGGCGTTCGTGGAATACGTTCACGACCGGGGGAATCTGTCCGGGGTGCCGTCACCGGTGGAAGGTGATGGCGTGCGCTTCGTGCCGTGAATGGTCTCCGCATCCGGAGTGGTACGTGAAAAAAACCGGGTGACGAAGACCCTCAGCGGCCGGCTGCGATTTGCTCCACGCTTCGGCCGGTTGTACGCGGGGCGAAGAAGCCGATATCGAGAATCACAATCAGCATGGCGGCGGCTACTGCTTCGAACATGTGGGCGGGGCCGTAATCATTGAGGACCGGCAGAAGTACGAACGGCATCGCGGCGCTGGAGAGACGGCTCAGGCCGTAGGCGGAGCCGGCGGCGCGTCCGCGAATTGCGGTGGAGAAGATTTCCGCCTGAAAGATGTGGAATCCGTTCGAGAAGAAGTTGCTGACCAGCGTGTAGAGGATGCCCATTGTCGCGATCAGGGCAGGTGCGGTGGCGAGGCCCAGCGTCAATCCGCAGATCGCCATGGCGAGCGCCGAGAGCATGATCAGCAGACGGCGGTCCATCTTCTCTACAACGAAAACCGACAGCGCGGAGCCGATGGGATAGCCGAGAAACGCGATGGTCGTGTAAGTGAGGGACTGGAGGATGGTGAATCCTTTGCTGGCGAGCACCAGAGGCGCGAGAGTTCCGAAGCCGTAATAACCGATGGTCTGAAAAATCTGGAAGACGTAGAGCATCAGGGTGCGGCGGCGGTTGGCTGGGGCGAATAACGTCGCGTATGGCGGGCGTGTGGTTGCGACCGCGGCGCCGATGAGGATCGAATTGGCCGGAATACCGAGGAGAGCGGCGGTGACGTTACACGCGTCTGACGTTCGGCCCGCCGACTCCAGCCATCGCGGCGATTCCATGAGGTCTCGCTGCAGAATCCAGACGCAGAGTCCGCCGAGCGAGCCGGCGGCGAAGAGCCAGCGCCATCCCGCGGCTCCGAAGAGAACCAGCGGGACGAGGAGCCGCGCGCTGAATCCGACAGCGGGTACGCCGAGGAAGCCGACGGTGTAGGCAATCGAGATCAGTTTGCCGCGGGCGCGTGTGGGCAGCATTTCGCTCAGGTATGCGTCCGAGAGAGGAAGTTGGGCTCCGATGCCGATACCGGCGAGGAAGCGCGTCACGATGAGAACCGTGGCGTTCGGGCTCAGGCTGCCGGCGAGAGTGAACAGCGAATAAATGGCCAGGTTGGCGAGAAATGCCGGGCGGCGGCCGAAGCGGTCGGCCGCAGCGCCCATGCAGATGGAGCCGGCGAACATTCCGAGAAAACTCGACCCGAGCACGAGTGGGAGCGCGGACTGAGTGACGCCGAATGATTTCGTCAGGACGGTGGAGAGCACGCCGGCGAGAAAGACGTCGAAGAGGTCGAAGAACAGGCCAAGACCGATGACGATGGTGATTCGCCAGTGACGCCGGTTGACGGGGGCGTCGTTGAGCCGTTCAGCGATTGGTGACATGGATCGCGGCGCGACGGTCAGCCGATCTTTTCCCACCAGGTCTTCACTGCGGGAAGCGAGAGCTCGCCGATCTTTGCGCGCAGGGCCTGAATGTGGGGCGTGCGGTCATGCGCCTGGTGATGCTCGTCGCTGGCCCAGCTTTCGTGGAAGAGGAGCTTTGAGGGATCATCGGCAGCGACGTGGAGATCGTAGAAGAAGCAGCCGTCCTCCTTGCGAGTGGGTTCGAGAAGGTCCGTCAGCGCCTGGCGGAGTTCGGCTTCTTTGCCGGGGCGTGCCTGAAAGAGAACGGTCATGATGATCGGTTTATTGGTCATGTATTCAGTATCGTGATGGGGGTGCCGCCGCTGCGGGCGGAGTCGAGACAGGCGTTCATGACGAGCTGCGTCTGGAGCGCGATGGCGGGCCATTCGGAGTTCAGCGAGCCGGAGCGGACTTGATCGCTGAATGCGCGAAACATGTTGGATTCCTGCGAGCCGGTTTCGCCGTGGCTGGGTTCGGCGACGGAATGGCGCGCGGCGTTGGGAACCATGCGGACATCGCAGCCACTGACGCGGTAATCGAGGTGCTGGATTTCAAAATCAAGGTCATGGCCTTCGGCGGGAAGGACGAAATCGTCGATGCGCAGATAGCCGCGCGTGCCGCTGATGACCGCCCACTGCTGGTTGTTGGCGACGAACGAGCAGTAGAAGCCGGCGGAGACGCCATTCCCGAAAAAGAGTTCGCCGGAGAGTTCGGTGGGAACGATGTTTTCGGAGAGGATGCTGCCGCGGCATTTGCCAGTTCATCGCCCAGAGGGAGAGACGGATGCAGTACCAGCCGACATCGCCCATGCAGCCGTGCGGCTCGAGCGCGAGTTGCGTGCGGATGTTGCCTTCGTAGAATTCGGGCGGAGCGCTGAAGGTGAAGGCGGACTGGATGCGCCGAGTGTCTCCGATAGAGCCCGGATCATTGAGAACTTCGCGCATGCGGGTCAGGCGGCGGCTGTGCATAAACATGACGCCATCGAGGAACTGAACATTGTTTTCGCGGCAGGCGTGGAGCATTTCGCGGAGATCGTCACTGGAGACGGCGCAGGGTTTTTCGCAGAGGATGTGTTTGCCGGCGCGGGCGGCGCGGATGACCCATTCTTTGCGAAGGCCAGTGGGGAGAGGGATGTAGACACCTTCGATTTCGGGCGAGGCGAGGAGTTCTTCGTAGGAGCCGAGCGCGCGGGGTGGGGTGTCGAAGGGTTCATCGGTTTGGCATTCGTGGATGAACTGGCGGGCGCGGTCAAGGCTGCGGCTGGCGACGGCGGCTAAGGTGGAATTGCCGGAATTGCGGATGGCGCGCCAGTTTTTGCGGGCGATCTGGGCGGTGCCGAGGATGCCATATTGAAGTTTGGTCATCAGGTGTCATTTGAACATGGAGACGATTGCGTGAACATGGAGACGATTGCGCGATTTGCGTGCTGCCTCGCCCTGGCGGGGGTGGCCTGGGGTCAGTCGTTTGAGGCGGCGACGATCAGGCGGTCCAACATGGCGGCGGATTCGGGGGAGATGATTCGGGATCCGCGGATTGTCGCGCTGTCGCATGTGAGCCTGCAGAATCTGATGGCGCAGGCGTATCTGATCAAAAACTTTCAGATTTCCGGACCTGATTGGCTCGACTCAGACCGCTTCGATATTGTGGCGAAGCTTCCGGATGGGGCGACGCGCGAGCAGTTGCCGGCGATGCTGCGGGCGCTGCTGAAAGAGCGGTTTCATCTGGCGGTTCATCCGGAACAGAAGACGAGGATCGCCTATTTTCTGCAGCCGGGGAAGGATGCGGCGAAGCTGAAGACGGTGGATTCGGAAGTTCGGGATGTGCAGACTTCGCGCGGCGCGCACCGGCGAATAGCGGGGAAGCTCACGATGGCGTATTTTGCGGGGCTGCTGTCAAATATGGTGGATCAGCCGGTGGTCGATGAGACGGGACTGAAGGGCGTTTACGACATCGACGTTGAGTGGGCCTCTGACGAAACCGCGGGAATGGACAATACGCCTTCGCTGCCGGACGCTCTGGAGAGTACGCTGGGGTTGCGGCTGGACACGCGGAAGGCGCCGGTCGATATTTACGTGATCGATCACATGGACCGGACACCGACCGCGAACTGACGCTCAGGCTGCCTGCAGCCAATCGACCGCGGCGGCGCGTTTGCCTGCGTCGAAGTATTTCGTCGCAGCGCGTGTGAACGGCGAGAAAAGGGTGGCGAGTCCATGCTGCCACGGTTTTTCGCCGACGATGGCCAGACGTTCGATATCGCGGAAGTGGCGGATGTCGAATTTGATATCTTCCCAGGCGGCCGCGGCGTCCCAGCCGTGGAGACCGGTCATATCGAACAGCACACGGATCTTCGGATTGTGCGGCGCCAGGCGCTCGAACTGCGGCTCCAGATCTCTGTAATCGGCCTCCACCAGTTTGCCGGTGGCGTGAATGATCAGAAATTTTCCGCTCTCGTCGCGGCGGAGCAGGATCGGCATAGGAACTCCTTTCATGCAAAAGCTTGCACGCGGCTCGCCAAAGCCTGTTCTGCGCGAAGAGCGATGACGGAATCGATGCTCATGGCCGGCCGAGATCAGGACATTCCTATTTGGCGTTTACAAAGGTACGGTGCGAGCGGTGGAGAATCAGATGGGTGGCTGCGGCTACCGCGGCAGCGATGAGAAAAAAGCGGAGGAGCCAGTGGCCTGGAGCGGGGGGGTAGTCGATTTCGATCCACGGGGTTTCCGGCGTCATGACGCGGCGGCGGTTGCGGGCGATGCGTCCCGGGCCGGCGTTAATGGGGCGCACGATTTCGCGGCCCGCGCGGTCGAAGCGAAGGAGGCCGCGGACCGGCGCGATAGGGCGGATGCGCCAGACGATCTGGTGGAGCGCGGCGATATGAACGGGCGGTGTTTCCACGACGATGCCGGGAGGCGGGAAGAGGGTGTATTCGGTGTCGGCGTTATCCGGCAACTGAAGCGTGACTGTGGCGCTGTGGTTGAGTTCGAGGGGAAGCCAGCCATAGAGCGAATCGAGCGGGCTGTATAGAAATGCGAAGGGGATGGCGAGGATAAGTACCGGTTTCGCGAGGAGCGCGAGTCCGCGGAGGTTGGCGGCGATGACGGATTTCTGGGCGCGCCAGACGGCGGCGGGATCTTCGGAATAGAGGCGAATGCCGAGTAATCCCGCGTGGATTCGGCGGCGGACGACGCGAAGTTGGGCGTGCGGGGCGAAGCGGCGGAAAACAAAGTACGAGATCAGGCCCCAGATAACGGCGGCAATCACTCGAGATAGCCCAGGCCGCGAAGCTGGCGCTCGACTTCTTTCGCAGCGTCCGGATTTTCGAGGCGCGCGAGTTCCTGTTCAAGGATATGCTCGACGAATTCAGCGGGCGAGCTGTAACCGGCGGTAGAGGCGTATTGCTCGATGCGCTGCCAGAGATCGTCGCTGATGCGAATGCTTTTCGCCATGTCAGTAGAGCGCCCGTCCCTTCATGGCCGAGTCTGGCCGCACGCCGAACTCACGCAGGACGCTCACGGTAAGGTCTTTGAGGCCTGGGTTCGCGACTTTCGGCGGGCGTGTGGAGAGCAGGACGCCCGGAACGGCGGCGGGGTCGATGCAGTGATCCGCAATCCAGGGATCGTTGTTTTCACGAATGACATCGGGCGGGATGCCGCCGAGCGCGGTTTCCCAGGACGCGCGGTAGCCGGGGGCGTAGCCGACGATGAGATCGGGCGCGTAGCGATTTGAAGTGTGGGTGATGAAGACGCTGGTGATGGCGGCGGCTCCGGTGGCGGGGTCGCGGAGGTCGCGGAGGCGGCGGGCGAGATCGGCAGCGAGCGCACCTCGTTCGGCGCCCGGTGCGACGATGCCGTGCGCTTCCCTGCCCGCAACATTTATATAGAGGGCGTTGAGACCCATCGCATAGGCCTTCGTTTTCTTCCAGTCTATGTCGGCGAGGGTGTGGCCGGCTGGGGCGGCGGAATCGCGAAGAGTGAGAAAACCTTCGCGCTCCAGCCAGGAGTTGAGATTGACGCCGCGGTTGAATGACGCGAAGCCGTGATCGGACATGACGATGACGGCCGCGTTCGGTTCGCGATCGAGAACCTGGCCGATATCGGCGTCGACGGTGCGGTAAGTGGCGAGGAGATCGTCATCGTGCTTGCCCCAGAGCACGTGGGAATTCTGGTCGACTTCGGAGAAGTAGAAGAAGAGGAATCCGCCGTGGAAATGATCGAGCGCGTCATGCAGAAGCGCGGCATGTCCGGCGGAGACGAGGCGGCTTTGGGCGAGGTATTCAGGCGGCGTGAAGACGCCCTGGCGGAGCGCGGCGGTGTCCTCTTCGATGCCTTGCGTATAAAAAGGACCGATGCGCTGCGCAAGATCACGGCTGTAGCTGGCCGGGGCAGAAACGGGAAGAGCGGGATCGGCGGGATCGATGTTGAGCGGCGAACGATAGATACGAACTCCGGGTGCGAGCTGCTGGATGTAGAGGCGGAACATGCCGGAAGCGCCGGCGACGGGGCCGAGGAACGGAAAGCGGACGTGAATCCATGGCGACCATTCACCTTCTTTTAGAACGAACCGGTGACCATCGATTTCGAACGCGGCCGCGCGGGATTGGGGATCGATATCGGCAATGAGGTCGAGATGCGTGGGTGCGCGATCCCGGCGCAGCGTGTTGGCTGGGCCTTCGATGGGGAGAATCGCGCGATGGTTCGTCACGGTAATGGGAACGATGCGGCCGCCGGAGAGATCGGTGGGGGGCGCGAACGGATCGTCCGTGTAGGAAGTGAACGTGCCAAAGGTGCCTTCGAGATCGGGGGTGCCCATACCGGCGAGCGCGAAGCCGGCGTGTTCGATGGGCGGATAATTGGCGGGCATGCGGATCACGGTGACGGGAACGCCGGCATCGGAAAGCAACTGCCAGAACGCGCGGCCATGGCGGAAGGAACGCACGCGCGCGGAGGAGAGCGGGAGAAGCCAGGGACCGATCGAGAGCGTGTGGGCGGCCGGAATGATTTCCGCGAAAGATGAGATGGGTTGGAGCGTGGCGGGATCGCGGTGAACGAAATCGAAGATGCCGTGCTGTTCCGGGTCTTCGCCGGTGGTGAAGGTGGACCATGCGACCGGGCTTTGCGGTGGCGTGGTGGTGG
>DASZVV010000042.1:0-3935 GCA_035546955.1 Bryobacteraceae bacterium | reverse complement strand
GCCGCCTCCGCAAAGACGGCTCCACGTATTACGGCCCCTATTTTCCCGGCAATCTTGCTTACAGGATCGTGCACCTCATCCACCGCCACTTCCTCGTCCCGAGCTGCAAGGTGGATCTCACGCGCTTCCATCCCAAGCCCTGCCTTCAGTACCACATCCATCGCTGCCTGGGCCCCTGCGTGGAAGGCCTCACGACGGATGAAGAATATTCCCGCGCCGCCCGCCGGGTGAAAATGCTGCTGGAAGGCCGCCATACCAGCCTGGCCGCCGAACTGCGTGAGCAGATGGAGGCCGCATCGGAAGACCTTCAGTTCGAAAAAGCAGGCGCGCTGCGCGACATCCTGAATACCGTCGAAGAGATTGCTGAGCGCCAGAAGATGGCTGCCGCCGCCGGAAACGACGCCGACATCTTCGGCTATTACGCCGAGCCGCCCATGGTCGCGGTCAACGTCTTCCACATGCGCAACGGCCAGATCGTGGATCGCCGCGAGTTCTTCTGGGAAGACCAGCGCGAATTCAATCCGCCCGAATTTTTCTCTTCTCTTCTGCTCCAGATTTATCTCGATCAGCAGTTCGTTCCCTCCGCCATTCACGTCCCGGTCGAATTCGAAGACTGGGCCGTGATGGAAGATCTGCTTTCCGAAAAGAAGAACCGCAGGGTCGAAATCCTCACACCGCAGCGCGGCCAGAAAAAGGCCATGCTGTCGCTCGCCGAAACCAACGCAAAGCACAGTTTCGAAGCGCGCTTCCGCGTGATGAAGCCGTCCTCAAACGCCATCAAAGAAGCACTTCAGGATGCCCTTAATCTCGCCGAAGCGCCCAACCGCATCGAATGCTTCGATATTTCGCACGTGCAGGGTACGGATAAAGTCGCCAGCATGGTCGTCTGGGAAGACGGCCGGATGAAGAAATCGGATTACCGCAAGTTCATCATCCGCACCGTGGAGGGCAATGACGATTTCGCCAGCATGCGTGAGGTCGTGACGCGCCGCTACGCGCGCCTCCAGTCCGAAGGCACGCCGTTGCCCGGCCTCATCCTGATCGATGGCGGCCTCGGGCAGTTGCACGCTGCCGCCGGCGCGCTCGAATCCATCGGCATCGCCGATGCCCAGGTCGCTTCCATCGCCAAGCGCGAGGAGATCATCTACGTCCTCGGCCAGGAAGATGAGCCTGTTATGCTTGATCGCTTCTCGCCGATCCTCCATCTGATCCAGACCATCCGCGATGAAGCCCACCGCTTCGCCGTCACCTTCCATCGCACGCGCCGCAACGCTCGCACGCTCACCTCCGAGCTTGAAAACATTCCCGGCGTCGGCGCCATCACGGTCCGTAAACTCCTGCGCGAATTCGGCAGTTCCACTATGGTGCGGCAATCGAGCGAGCAGGAACTGGCGAAGAAAATCGGCAAAGCGGCTGCGCGCCGCGTCCGCGCGTATTATGACCAACCGGCGCCCTTGTTACCCTGAAATGTTGCGCTTCCGATTTGTCAGCCTTGCAGCGCTTGTTCTGTTCGCGGCGGTCTCGCCAGCCTGGTGCGCCGATACCATCGCCGTCCTGCCGCTGTTCAACATCAACGCCGCTATCTCGCCGGATCTCAACTGGATCGGCGAAAGCGTCGCCGAAACCATCCACGAGACTCTGAGCTCCTACGATCTGCTTACCCTCTCGCGGGACGATCGCGTTGAAGTCTACCGCCGCATGGGCGTCCGGCCCGAAGTCCTGCTGACCCGCGCCACCGTGATGAAAATCGGTGAAACGCTCGACGCCGGCCAGGTTGTCTTCGGCGATTACACGATCGACCCTTCCGCCGTCTCCTCCCAGAACCTGAAAGCACCGATCCGCATTGTCGCCCACATCATCGATCTCCGGAAATTCAAAGAAGCGCAGTCCTTCGAGCAGGATGGCATCCTCGAAAATCTCAGCCAGCTCGAAATGTCTCTCGCCTGGCAGGTCCTGCATCAGGTTTCGCCGGGTGCGGAAGCCTCCGAGGATCTTTTCCGCCGTGAGCATCCGGCCATTCGTGTCGATGCCATGGAAAGCTACGTGCGCGGCCTGATGGCGCCCGCCTCGAACACCGATCTTCGCGTCAAATTCTTCACCCAGGCGGCGCGGCTCGATGATCATTTCTCTCAGCCCAACTATGAGCTCGGCCACATTCTGTTCGCGCGCAAAGATTATCGCGGCGCCGCCGGCTGGCTGCTCAAGGTCACCCGCGCCGATTCCCACTACATGGAAGCTTCCTTCCTGCTCGGAATCTGCCGTTATTACGAGGGCGATTTCGACGGTGCGCTCAACCGCTTCCGCACTGTGGCCGCTGAGGTCCCGCTCAACGAAGTCTTCAACAATCTTGCGGCCACGCTCTCGCGCATGAACGATGCCTCCGCCGCCGAGGGTTTCCGCAAAGCTCTCGAAGGCGATCAGGGCGATCCCGACTACTGGTTCAACTACGGTTACGCACTCTGGAAGCTGGGAGAATTCGCGAAGGCGGCCGATCAGTTCCGTGCCGTCCTCGAACGCTCGCCCGGCGACACCGAAGCCACCAGTTTTCTCGGGCGATGTCTGCACAACGATCCCTATAAACCGGGCGATCCCCGCACCGAAGGCCGCGAACGAATTAAAACGCTGTTTGAAGATTCCGCCTACCGCCAGTTGCGCGCGGAACTCAGAAAGAAAAATTAGGAGAGGGTTTCATCCATGAGCAGTCCTTCGCAGCAGGAATATGTAATTGACGCGCCGGTGACGGCCGCCCAGGCGGAGATTCTCACGCCGGAAGCGCTGGCGCTCGTCGTGGCGCTGCACCGGAAATTCAATGGCCGCCGCAAAGAGCTGCTGGCCGCCCGCGAAGTACGGCAGAAACGCATCGATCAGGGCGAACGTCCCGATTTCCTGCCCGAAACCGCCTCCATCCGCGCCGGTGACTGGAAAGTCGCGCCGATCCCGCCCGATCTCATGGACCGCCGCACCGAGATCACCGGCCCGGTGGACCGCAAAATGATCATCAACGCGCTGAACTCCGGCGCCAGCGTGTTCATGGCGGATCTCGAAGATTCCAATTCGCCGACCTGGGAAAACATCGTCGGCGGCCAGATTAATCTGCGCGATGCCGTGCGTGGCGATATCACATTCACCAGCCCCGAAGGCAAACAGTACAAGCTGGTGGAAAAGCCCGCCGTGCTGCTGGTTCGGCCGCGCGGCTGGCATCTGCCCGAACGTCATTTTCTGATCGATGGCGAGCAGGTTTCCGGCTCGTTCTTCGATTTCGGCCTCTACTTCTTCCACAACGCGAAAGCCCTCATCGCCAAAGGCACGGGGCCGTATTTCTATCTGCCGAAGATGCAGAGCCATCTCGAAGCGCGCCTCTGGAATGACGTATTCCTCTTCAGCCAGGAACACATCGGCATCCCGCGCGGCGCCATCCGCGCCACCGTGCTCATCGAGACCATCCTCGCCGCGTTCGAGATGGACGAAATCCTCTACGAGCTGCGCGAACACTCCGCCGGCCTTAACTGCGGCCGCTGGGATTACATTTTCAGCTTCATCAAGGTCTTCCGCAATCACGCGGACATGATGCTGCCGGACCGCTCCCAGGTCACCATGGACCGCGCGTTCCTCAGGAACTACGTGGATCTGCTCATTCAGACCTGCCACCGCCGCGGCATTCACGCCATGGGCGGCATGGCGGCGCAGATCCCCATCCGCAACGATGCCGCCGCCAACGATGCCGCGCTCGAGCGCGTCCGTCAGGATAAGCTCCGCGAGGTGAAAGCCGGCCATGACGGCACCTGGCTCGCTCATCCCGGCCTCATCCCCGTCGCCAAAGCCGTCTTCGACGAATACATGAAGACGCCCAATCAGATCTCGGTCACGCGCGATGATGTCCACATCACCGCGGCCGATCTGCTCAAAGTTCACGAAGGCCAGATCACCGAACAGGG
>DASZVV010000041.1:0-35417 GCA_035546955.1 Bryobacteraceae bacterium | reverse complement strand
CCGGTCTCCATGCCGCGTGACCTGGTGAGCGAAACAGCCTGATGGACCTGCGCGAGTGTGACGCCGCGCTGCATGGCGTCCAGAATGCGCTGTGAACCGCTCTCCGAACCGACCCATACGCGCGAGCAATTCAGGCGGGCGAGAAGATCGGCGGCGCTTTCATTCATCCGGTCGGCGCGTGTAATGCATTCGAAGGGAATGCGGATGTGGCGGCGGTCAAGCTCGTCGGCGTAAGCGGCCAGCCAGCCGTGGTGGATGGTGAAGACGTCATCGGCCATCCAGAGCATGTCGGGCTCATAGCGCTCAATGATCCATTCGACTTCGGCTGCGACGGACGCGGGCGAGCGGCGCCGATGCGAGTGTCCATACACGGAGTGGCTGCACCAGTTGCAGCGATAGGGACAGCCGCGGGCGGTAATGACGGAGATGGACGATTTGCCGTGGTGCTCACGCCAGGTTCGGAGATAGCGCGGAAGATCGATATATTCACGGTCCGGCCAGGGCTGCGCGTCGAGATTTTCGAGCAGGCGCGGCGGACCGGTGTTCGCGAGACCGGTCTCCGTCTGGAAAATTAACCCGGGGATGCCGGGCCAGGCCTGGCTAGCGAAGTTCGTCCGCATCAGTTGTTCGAGGGAATTCTCTGCCTCGCCCTTTACGATGAGATCCGCGCCGGCAGCGAGGAATTCCGCCGCATAGTTTGCAGGCTCGGGGCCGCCCAGCAGCACCAGCCATCCCGCGTCTTTCGCGGCCTCCAGGATTCGCAGCACGTTCGCGCGCGTCATCAGGTTGCCGTAGATACCGAGCGCGCCCGCGGGGCCGCGCTGAAGGGCCGCAATCAGCTCCGCCAGCGAACTGAAGGTGGAGTCGTGGATTTCCACGTCAAAGCCCTGGGCGCGAAGATGCGAAGAAAGATACAGGATCCCGAGCGGCGCGTAAGGCTTCATGATCTTCTGCTCTTTGGGATCTTCGGCGATGAAGTAGCCGTGCGTGAGCAGAAGGCGCATTACGCCACCTCGGCCAGCCGGGCGGAATTGCGCAGCCCGTGGACTCTCTCCCAGCGAGGCTGCGGCGTGCCGCGGACTTCGGCGTGAATGGCATTCGCGAGCTCGCGATAGAACTCTGTGGACCACGAACCGCGATACATCATGCGCAGATCGCCGCTGTCTTTCCAGTTTGAGCGCGAGCTGAGCTGCGCGGCCACGATCTGGTGGAAGCGCGTGTTGGGCAGGGGGTAGGACACCGAAATCCCCACATCGTCAGGCGCGGTCTCACGGACCATGCGGATGGTTTCTTCGATCTCGTCCCACCCTTCGCCCGGATAGCCGAACTGGAGGAAGAAGCATGCGCGAATGCCTTCGCGGCCGAGATTCTGCCGCGCGCTGTAAATATCGGCGAGCGTGATGCCTTTTTCCATCGCATCGAGAATTTTCTGCGAGCCCGATTCCGCGCCCATCCAAACCTCGGCGCATCCGGCGCGATTCAGAGCCGCGGCGGCTTCGGGCGTCATGAGATCGCAGCGCGATTGCATTTTGAAGGGAACGCTGGCGCCGAGGCGGCAGACCTCGTCCGCAAACTCGGAGGTCCAACGGCCGGAAAGAGCGAAGATGTCGTCGGCGAACCAGATGTGATCCGGGTGATAGTGATCGTGCAGGAACGCCATCTCGGCGGCCACGGCCCGCGGCGCGCGCGCGTGATAGCCATTGCCGTAGATTGGCTTCGCGCACCAGTTGCAGCGGAAAGGGCAGCCGCGGCTGGAAGCCATATTGACCGAAAAATATCCGTGGGCTTCGGTCCATGCTTCGCGGTAGCGCTCGATATCGACCAGATCCCAGGCGGGGAGCGGCAGTGAGTCAAGGTCGGAGCGCGGAATGCGGGGCGGTCCAAAATGCACCGAGCCGTTCGCACTGCGGCAAATCACGCCTGGGATCGTTTCGGGCGCATGCCCACAGGCGTAATCGAGCAGGGCGTCTTCCACCTCGCCGCGGATGACGGCGGAGAAGCCGGCTTCGAGATAGAGCAGCGCGTGATCCGCGGAATCCGAGCCATGCACGATGGCCGGAATTCCCGCCGCGCGTGCGCGTTCCGCAAACCAGAGGGAGAGCTCGCGGTTGTGCAGGAGGCACATCTTGGTCAGAAAGTTGAAATCGTCATCGCAGACGACAACAAGCCGCGGACGCTCGCGGTCGAGCATCCTTTCGAAGTTACGGCGGAGGCCGGCCAGGCTTTCTTCAAGTGCGGAATCAAAAAAACGAACTGCTACGCCATTGCTCCGCAGCATCGCGGCGGCAAGGATCGTCTGGAGCGGAGGATAGGGCTGCATGCGCGCGGTCTGCTTCGCGTCCGACCGCACGTGATTGGCATGCGTGAGAAGAACCGGCTTCAGCATGTGGCGACTTCCGATTCCAGACGCTGCGCATCCACCTTCGGCTTCGGCGGCGCGACCAGCCTGGATACCCACTCTTTTGCTTTCAGATCGAACGGAATTGAATAGAAGCCGTGATCCAGCCTCCAGCGTGCCGTCACGCCGATCATGCCGTGAACGACGCGCTCGAGACGGTTGGTCTGACGCACGCCGATGGGGATGCGCCTGAAGGCGACGCGCAGGTATTCGCGCATGGTCTGGAGCTCGCGATGGCGCTTCCCTTTGAGCCACGGCAGTACGGTGTAGCGGGGGAAGAAGTCGGCCCAACACTCGAGCGTTTTCGGTACGTCGATACCGAGCTCGAACGCACGCTGCATGACTGGCGAGCCCGGATAGGGGGTGAAGATGTTCGTCCAGAACTCGGCGCCGGGGAATCGGCGGCAGATTTCCATAATCATGCGTATGGAATCGCGCCGGTCTTCTTCCTCTTCGCCGGGAAAACCGAAGATCATGTTGAACGAGGGACGGATGCCGGCTTCGGTCAGGCGCGCGGCCGCTTCATAGACGGTTTCGACCTTCTGGAAATCTTTGTTCATCAGGTGCATCACCTTGCGCGATCCGCTGTCCGCACCCTGCGCGACCTGGGAAAGCCCCGAGCGCTTCAACAGCTTCAGCTCGTCCACGCTCAGGCGGTTGACGAGATTGGTGGAAGCCTGAATGCTCCAGTCGAATCGGACGCCGCGCCGCAGAATGCCTTCCGCGATGCCGATGGCGCGTTCGCGGTCGACGAGAAAGTTGTCGTCTACAATCCAGAGGAGCGAGAGGCCGTAGCGATTCACGAGATCCGTGGTTTCTTCGGCGACTTGTTCGGGCTCGAGGGCATTCCACTTGCGCCCGTATACGCCCTCGTTCGTACAGTACGCGCAGCTATATGGGCACGCGAGGCTTGAGGTATACATGGCCCAGCGGCGGCCGCCGACGCGCTCGTAGGCATCGAAATCGGCGAGATGATAGGCTTTCGGCGGCATCTCGCGGATCGCCCGAAGCGCCCGCGGCGCGTTAAAGCGCAGGCCGCCTTCCTCATCCTTGTAGCCAACGCCGGCGATGCCAGCCATCGATTCGCCCGCTCGAATGCGGTCCACAATTTCGAGGAACGCCCCTTCTCCCTGGCCTTTGACGACTATGTCGACGCAATCGGCGGCAAGCGTCTGATCCGGCAGCAGCGAGGGATGCCAGCCGCCCAGCACCACCGGCTTCTCCGGATAACGAAGCTTGACGGCGCGCGCAACCCGCACCGTCTCGCGGATCATCGGCCCCGTCACCAGGGAAACCCCGAGACACAGCGCATCGCGCATTTCGTCGAGAACGCTCTGCTCGAAGTTCGGTGTGATGGTGGAGTCGATCAGCCGCACCTCATATCCGGCGCGCAACAGGGGCGTGGCGACCGCGAGGATGCCGAGCGGCGCCGTTGCCTCCTGACTGGAGAAGGCGGGAAAGAAGAAAACCACTTTGGGAGACGTCATGTTACTGGCGCTAACGAAATAGACCGCGCGCAGCGCAGCGTGGAACGAATCCCGGCGGCCCGTAAGTGTTCCGGCGGACATGCAGGAATGTCTGATGGATTAAGTCATGCGCGTCGCGCTGGTTCACTATTGGTTGCTGGGGATGCGCGGCGGCGAAAAGGTGCTTGAGGCCCTGTGCCGCGCGTATCCGGAAGCGGACATCTTCACGCTTTTCTACAACCCGGAAGCTGTCTCGCCGCTGATACGCAGCCGCAATGTGAAAGCATCGTTCCTGAATCCACTGCGGCGCGCGTACCGGTCGCTGCTGCCGCTGATGCCGATGGCGCTGGAAGATTTCGATCTGCGCGCGTACGATCTGGTTATCAGCAGCGAATCCGGCCCCGCGAAGGGCGTGCTCACCTCGGCAACTTCGCGCCATTTCTGCTATTGCCACACGCCGATGCGCTATCTCTGGGAGCTCTATCCCGCGCACCGTCATGAATTTGGCGAAGGATGGCTCCGGCGCACCGCGCTCGCCCCCATCGCAAACTACATGCGCCTGTGGGATTACACGACGGCGGCGCGCGTGGATGGCTTCATCGCCAACAGCGTCAACGTGAAGCGCCGAATCTGGCGGACTTACAGGCGCCGGTCGGCCGTGGTCCATCCGCCTGTCGCCGTGGAGACATTTCGTTATGAGCCGCCGGAAGACTACTTCCTGATCGTGGCGGAAATGGTGCCTTACAAGAAGCTCGATTACGCGGTCCGGTATTTTTCACAGTCCGGTCGGCGGCTGAAGGTGGCAGGGGCGGGGCCGGAATACAGGTCTTTGCGAAAACTGGCCGGGCCCTCTGTGGAATTCTGCGGGCGCGTGACCGAGAACCAACTTCGCGATCTCTATTCGCACTGCCGGGCGCTGGTTGTGCCGGGCGAAGAGGATTTTGGAATCGCGATGGTGGAGGCGCTCGCCAGCGGCAAGCCGGTGCTTGCGGTGGCGCGGGGCGGTGCCGTCGAAATCGTCGGCAACGGGCAGGGAATTCTCTACCCGGAATCCGACGAGGTATCCCTCGCTGAAGCGCTTCGCTCGTTCGAGCGGGTTGAGCCCCAGATAGATCCGTACACCCTGATTGATTCCGCAGCAGAATTTTCCGAGCCGGTTTTTCAGAAGCGATTTCAGGAAACGCTTGGCGAGATGTGGTCGCGGAAGGCACGCGCGGAGGGGCGGCGAGGTGCGCCGGTTCTGGTTCTGCCCCGGCAGGCGGCTTCCGGCGAATGAATTTCACAATCTGTTTACAACTCCCGCGCAAATCACATCTCACAAATCTCTACGATCTATTCATGGAACAAAGTTGGGATCTGCGGGAAGCGGTTTGCCGGATTGGCCTCGACAGAATGGAAGCGGTCAGTGACGAATCTCTGATGTTCCTGCTGCGCAATGAGACGGACAGGACACGCGGTAACGAAGTGTTCGCGGAAATGCATCGCCGCTATCAGGGGCGCGTGCTGAGCTGGTGCCGGCGGCTGACCCGCAATCGCGAAGAGGCGAACGATCTGACGCAGGAGGTTTTTCTGCGTGCGTTCCGATATCGCCACACGTTTCGCGGGGATTCAAGTCTTTCCACCTGGCTCTATGTCATCACCCGCAATTACTGCATGAACGCGTTGAAGAAGTACGGGCGGGATCCGATCGAAGGAGCGGATCTGGTTTCCCCCATGGTGGCTGGTTCGGACGGCGCGGAAACCCACACCCAACTGGCGAACAACCAGGCCTTCGAGGCGATGTGGACGCTGATTCACGGGACGCTCACGCCGCTCGAGGCGCGCGTGATGGCGCTGCATTATGGCCATGGACTGCCGCTCGCGATCATCACACGCCAGCTCATGCTGGGGAATCAAAGCGGGGCCAAGGCTTACATTGTGAACGCACGGCGCAAGCTGAATGCCGTGCTGCACGGGCGCACGCCGAGGAGCCGTCCGGCGGCAGGCGACGGACGTATCGCGGCGGCGGCCTGATTGTTCCGCGCGGAGCCGTCGCGGGCTCCAAATCATTAACCTGGCCCATGAGTCTCCGTGTCTTCAGGGCGTTCAAGCGCCTCGCCATGGGCGATTCTGTGTTTCCGCAGCAGGTCACGGTGGGGATGCGTGATCCGCAGAGGGAGATTACCGTGTGGCTGCACGGGGTGGGGGAGCCGCGCGACGTTACGGCCCGGCACGTGATGGCGTGTGTGGACCCCTTGATGATCGGCGTGGTGTTCGATTCGGGGTGGGCGATTCCGCCGGATCGCAAGGCGCGCTTGTGCCTGCGGTTCCGGGAGCGCCGCGGCGCGAGGCGGCTGCTGGGTGAGATCCGGCTGGCCGGCGCGGGCGAGCCCTTCGGCGAAGACGGACTGCGCCTGTTCCGTGTACGCGGCAGTTCGAATTACTGCCTGCCGAAGCTGCGGCTGTGGGGACACTTCGCATATTTGGCGTACCGGCGCCGGCGATTCAACAACAACCCCGAAATCAGGATCACGCCTCGCGAAGCACACACGATGGTGGTGTTCTTCATTTGTCCGCGCCCGGTGGTGTTGGTCAGTGTGCTGCACGGGGATGAGAGCAATGTGTTCCCCATGAACCTGATGGGGCCGATCGGCGACGGGAAGTTTGCGTTTGCGCTGAACAGCACGCGCCATGCGGCGCCGATCGTGGTGAGAGCCCGGCGCGCCGCCATCAGCAACGTCCCGCTGAAGGATGCGGAGCTGGCGAAAAGTCTCGGGCGCAATCATCTGAAGTTGTCGATCGATCTCTCGGAACTGCCGTTCGGGTCTCGTCCTTCTCCGGTGTTCGGATTTCCGGTGCCGGATTTCGCTGTGCGGGTTCGCGAGCTGGAGATCGAGTCGTCGCAGCGGCTGGGCAGCCATACGTTTTTCATCGCGCGGCTGGTGCACGACGAGCAGATATCCGTTGCCCAGGAGTTTTTCTACGTGCATGGGATTTATCAATCGTGGCGCGTCCGCAATCTGGCGGCGCTGGCGGCGCGATGACCCCCGCGTCTGCCACCGAGCCGCGGGTGAACGTGGAGCTGGGACTCCGCGAGTTCAGCCGCTATGAGGATGTGAAGGCGGCTCTCCGCGAACCTGCGTTATGGCCGGTCGCGCCGCTCAAGGCAGGGCCGTTCAGAATTCCCGATCAGGCGGCTCAACAGGCATTGCGGACCCGGATTCTCGATCGGTTTTCGCCCAGCCAGATGGCGGCGTGGCAGTCAAGGATGGAGGGAATAGTCGTGGACCCGCCTGCGCGCGGGCCTGTCGATCTGGTGGCGGATTTCATTGAACCGTGGTGTCTCGAAGCGGCCGGAATCGTGACAGGCGCGCCGCCTCAGGACTGGAATTCGCTTGCCGCCGAAGCGCGGATCGTTTCGCATGCCGCCGCCGAGCCGCTGGATGAAGATCTTCGGCAATGGGCGACACAAGCCGATCAGGCGCTGGCGAGCTACTTCGCCGGCTCCACGTTTCCGATGCCGGGTCCAACCTTTATCGCGCTTTCGCGCACAGTGGCATGTCTGCTGGCGAATGGATTCGTGGTGCTGCTGCAGCATCCGCATGAGCGGGAGAAGCTGCGGACGAACCTCGGACTGCTCCCGAAAGGTATCGAAGAAATGCTGCGAATGGCCTCGATTCCAGACATGGTGTTCCGGCACGCCACAGCGACGGTGACGATCATGGGCGTGCTGATCGCAGCGGATGAGCGAGTTGTGCTGCGGCTCGCTTCGGCCAATCGCGACCCAGGAGTGTTTTCCAATCCGACCCGGTTCGATCTCACCCGGCGGGCCCCTGCGCACCTCTCCCTCGGCTTCGGCCTGCATGCCTGCGCAGGGAGCGCACTGATTCGCATGACGATGATGGCGGCAACGTCGGCTTTTCTGGCCTGCTTCGGGCACCTGAATCTGCGGGGGCCAATCGCGTGGGAAGGTGGCTGCGGGTTCCGGTCGCCGCGGCGGCTGCTGGTGGGGTGAGGGTGGATGTTGTGTTCTGACCGAGTCATGTTCTATCCAATGGGATTTCCTGTCGCAATCGAAACGGATGCACCGGAAGTAGTGGCGGCTGCCGAAAGTGCGTGGTCACGTTATGCACACGTTTCGGCCGGTGAGCCCGTACTGATTCGGGTGATGGTTTCGAACAGACGCGACACAGGCGGTGAGACGCCGCGAGTGCAATTCGATGAGGGGCGGATGTCGATTACGCGCAGCAGCACGAATTACGCGCACGCGAATCTTGCGAACGGCACAGCGGAAATTCATTTAACCCGGGATGTTGCTTCGGATGCGGTTTACGTCAACTATCACTTCCTGAAGCCACTCACCTATCTGCTCCTCGCTCCGCGGCACTTCGCATTCGTACATGCTTCGTGCACCGCGCTGAATGGACACGCCATGATTCTGTGCGGCGGCGCTTTTGCGGGCAAAACGTGTCTCGCCTATGCGTGCGCGCGGCGGGGATGGACGTTTCTCTCGGGCGATGCGACGCATCTGCTGCATGATTCGGCGGACTTCTCTGTGGTTGGACGGCCGTTTTCGATCCGGTTTCGGGAGTCCGCCACGGCGCTGTTTCCGGAGCTGGCGGCGTTTCGCGCAATCGGACGGCCTAACGGAAAAATGTCGATTGAAGTGGAAACGGACCGGCTGGAATTGCGTACGGCGCCATCCGCGCCCGCAAGCCACATCGTTTTTCTGGAACGGAGCGCGGCGGGCAGGGCTCGAATCGCGCCGATCGCGGCTGATGACGTGCTCCGCCATCTCGACGAGGCGGTGTTCTTTGGCGACGCCGCAATCCGTAAGCGACAGCGCGCCACGCTCGGGCATTTCGCATCGCTTCCGGCGGTCAGACTCGGCTATTCAACTCCGGAGGGCGCGGAGGCCGCACTAAGAGAACTGCAATGTTGATGACGGCGTTACGGGCCCTGCGCTTCGACGGCGCCCATACGCGGGCGCTTGACGCGATCCCCGCCGATAAGTGGCACGGATTTCTCGCTCGATGCGACGCGGCCCACATTTCGCTTGCGCTCGCGGCGCGTTGCGGCCAGGCTGCGCCGGAAGCGCTGACTGCAAAGCTCGCGCGCAATGCGGTGCGGCATGCGCGGATTGTGGAAGCGCATCGCGAAATCGCTGCCGCTATGCAGGCGCACGAAGTGGAGTTCCTGTTACTCAAGGGGCTCACTCACGCGCGGCTCTGGAATGCGGAGGCCAAACACCGGCCGCAGTATGACATCGATCTCTACGTCCCACCCGCGCTTTGCGTTCGCGCCCTGCGGGCGCTCGAGTCACTCGGCTACGAAGCTTGCGAGGGGGAATCGAAAGACTCCGATCATTTGCCGGTGATGGTGCGCCGTACCGGATGGCGGTGGCGCGGCGACTATTTCGATCCTGAACAGCCGCTGGCCGCGGAGCTGCACTTCCGGTTCTGCAATCCTTCGCTGGGATTCGAGGCGCACGATGCGGAGCAGTTCTGGGATCGGCGGCAAATGGCGGAGATCGACGGTCTTCGTCTGCCTGTTTTGCATCCGGCTGACGCCGTTCACTATGCCTGCTGGCATGCAGTGAAGCACCTGCTGCGCGGCAGTCTGCGAGTTCTGCACGTTTATGAGCTCGCGTACTTCCTCGATCGTTCTTCATCCGATGGCGCGTTCTGGGCAGAGTGGCGTAATGCGGGGCGCGCGGAGGGAATTGCGTTCCGGGTCGCATCGGAGTGGTTCGGGTGCCGGATGCACACCATCGCGGAAAGCTGCGCGCACGGTCTCCCGGGTGACGTAGAGCTCTGGTTCCGATTGTTTGCGTTCTCGGCGGTCCGCGCCGTCACAACGCCGAACAGGGATGAAGTATTCCTCCGGCGCTGCCTCACGCGGAACGGCGACAGGCAGCCTCTTCTTCCGCGCCGATTGCCTGGCTTCTGGCTCCATGCGCACGATCGCGAGGAAGATTTCACTCTTCGGATGAAGAGACGTTTCGGACGCTGCCGCTTCCTCGCGTATCGAGCCGTTCACCATGCGAGGACACTTCCGCCTCTGATCGGAAGCGGCATTCGCTGGTGGTGGAACAGACTTCCGCAATAACTTCGCACAGCCGTCGCTGGCAGCGTTCAATCTGGAAGCGTTGCTCCCATTCACGGCGCCCCTGCGTCGAAAAGCGCTCCATCAGAGCGGCATCGCGCAGGAGTATCTCGATACCCGTGGCGAGCGCGTCGGCGGAGCGCGCCGCGGTGAGCAAACCCGTTTCGCCATGCCGAACCAACTCTGGAATGCCACCGGAAGCGTAAGCGACGACCGGCGTGCCGGCCGAGAAGGCTTCCATGATGACGCGGGTGGCTCCTTCGGCGGGGCCGGAAGGGACGGCGAGCAGGTCAATCTCATGGAGCGCCGCCTCTACATCGTTCGTCCACCCGTGGAAATCGATGGGCAGGCCGGCCGCGGCGGCCCGAACCTGGCGCTCGTACGCGGCATCGGCGAAAAGAGCTGCGCCGAAAATTGCGAAGCGAATTCCGGGGTAATGGCAAGAGAGACGCCGCGCGGCATCAACGAAATCGAGATGCCCCTTCTCCGGAGAGATGCGGCCGATGATGCCGATTGTCTTCAGTCTCGGGAGGAGCGGCCGAATCAGAAAGCCGTGATCCCGCACACCGTTGTAGACGATCGTGGCGCCGGGGAACGGCTGTGCCACGAACTCCGAAATCGCAATGACGCGCATGCGCGCGCGATCCACGCACCGCCGGGCAATCGCGCGCGTGTATCGGCGATCAAGATAGCTGTGGGCATGAAAGATGACGGGCGTTCCGCGAGCGCCGAACAGCGCCGCCGGCAGCGGGCGCGGCCCATTCACGTAGATGAGGTGCGGTGCGAACTGCCGGACAATTGCCCGCACGGCTGTCGCCGCGCGCAGCGAATCGCGTCCGTAATGCACGATGTCCGGTGCCGTCTTGTGTCCGTTCCCATAACGCGAGAGCGGCAAGTCGCATGACGGGATGCCCCGATCCGCGCAATCCCGATGGAGCGGACCGCTGCCCGGGATCATCACCATCGCCTGCCAGCCGCGGCGCACGGCCTCATCGAGAATCTCTCGCAGTCCGATCTGTGCTCCGCCGCGCTCGCTGAACTGATCGAGAAACAGGATCCTCACAGCTGCCCGCCGGATTCGCGCATCCCCGTGCCGAGCACCCACAAATAGACAGGCAGAACACGCCAGTAGGTCACAAGATCGCCCGAGAGCATCTGAACCATTTCGCCGGTCCAGAAGCAGAAGATCCATTCGCCCAGAAATGCGGCGCGAGGATTCCCGGATCGCGCCGCGGCCAGTCCGCCCCGCAGGATGCGCCAGTTCAGGAAGAGAAAGGCCGCGAGACCGATGACCCCGGTCTCGACCAGAAGGCTCAGGTATGTGTTGTCCGCCACGAGCTCCGTTCCCACAAATTTCGAATAGGGCAGCGTTTTGAAACCGATTCCGAAGAGGACGTGCCACGGCCGGTCTGCCAGGAAGTGCGCCAGTGCTGTCCAGGTCGCGAGCCTTCCCGTGAGTACGCCGTTCGGGGTCACCAGCGCATCCTCGAATGAAGTGGCGATTCGCGCCCAGTAGCTCGCCGCGAAAGACGGGACGAAAAACTGCACGAGCGCGGCGGCTGTTGCGAGCGAGGCCGCGCAACCGGCCAGCACGCGTCCGATGCGGGCGCGCCGCAGGCATGCAAGCGTGAAGCATGCAACGATCACGGCCACAATGGAAGCGCGCGAGTACGAAAAGAGAAGCGCCGTGGCGAAGAGAAGGACGGCTGCGCCGAGAAGCGGCTTCGGGCAGGGAATTTCGCGGCGCGGACGGAACAGCGCCACGACGCACATCACGAGAAAGAACCCGCAGAAATTCCCGAGTGTGCTCGCTTCATAGAACAGACCCTGTGCGCGCCGGAGCACGGCGTCGTCCAGCCAGACGAATTGTTCTTCATAGCCGGCTGGAGCGGGGAACTGGAAGTAGAAATCGGCGCACGCGAACAGGACCGCCAGGACTGCGATGACAAAGAGAAATCGCGTGAATCGGAGCGGATCCGCGCCGCGTTCGCGCGGCCCGCTCCGGGCCCACGCAAACACGTAAACGCTGATCGCGAACAGCCCAACCCGCAGCAGCGAACGAATCGCGAGTTCCGGGCCGGAATAGAAGGCGGCGAACGGCAAACTCAGCAGCAACGCCCCCACGAACCAGCCGAAGGACTGCGCGATGGGCGGCACGGTTGTGTGCCACTCCTTCATCCGGATGAGTCCAGCCAGCAATCCCAGCGCGGCGAGAAGCGGGGCGGTGTGAACACCGGAATCTCCGAGCGGGATGGGAAGCGGCGGCGTCAGCAGAAGAACGATGAAGAACGCACCCAGCCAGCGGTGGGCGCGAAGCAATGTCCACCAGATTGCGATGGACGCGACGGGCGGGGCCGCGAGCGCAAACTTGAACCATGGACCGGGCGCAAGCGCGATGGCAGCGCTCCACAACCCGAGCGCGGCGGCCGCTGCGAGATCGAACCGCAGCCGTCGTCCGGGGGGCGGGGCAGCGGAACTCATCGCAAATGGTAGACACGCTCGGCGTGTTCCGCCATCGCCCGGCTGTAGCCAAATGCGGCCGCGAGATATGCGATGGACGCGATCATTGCAAGACCGAACGCCGAGATCAGAATCAGCGGCACATTCGGCGAAGAAGGCCGCTCCGGCACGATTCCGGGATCGAGCACTTCCAGCCGCTCGCCGCGGAATGCCGTGGTGGCTCGAACTTCGTTCAGCCGCGTGTGAGCCGCTTCGAGCGAATCGCGTAGCGGCCGTATGCGCTCAAGTGACGCCGCTTTTTGTGTGAGTTCGGCTTCGAGGCGCTTCTGCTCGGTAGCGAGATCCTGAATTCGCGCGGAAGTTGCGCCGATTTCCCGTGTATTCCACTGCGCTTTGTCGTCACCAGGCGGGAAAGTACCTTCCTGGGCTTTGAGGTCGGCGAGATCGGTCCGGGCCTGCGCCAGCTCTCGCTCTGTCTCATATTGGAGCTCGGAAGTGCTCTTGACCGCGGCCGTCAATGCTTCCACGGAACCACCGCCGCTCGCCTCCTGCAGCCGCGCTTCCGCCAGCGAGACATTGTCTTTCGCCTGCTTCACTGCCGCATCGCCGGAATGCTCATCGAGCGACTGATTCATCGCGACCGTCTGCTCGGCGATGAACCGCGCCAGCCGCTCGGCTTCGCGTGGATCATCGAGGGTGGTCTCGATCTCGATCAGCCTGGTTGCGGCCGGTTTCGTCACGGAGAGCACCCGGCGCTTGAGCGATTCCACACTGGTTTCCGGATAACGGCGTCGCAGGCCAAGTTCGTCCAGCGCCCGCGAGAAGAGGGTATCGCTCGTGGCAAAGTTCAGATAGGTTTTCAGCGATTCAAGATATACGGGGCTTACCGCCAGCGCCGAGCGCGGATCGGCGCTGGCCGGCGGCTGAATGATCAGTGTGGCTGTGGCCGTGTAGCGCCGCGGCAGCAGCGCGGCCGCTATGCCTGCAATCATGAGGGCCGTGATACAGGCAACGAGCGCGACGCGCCATCGCGAGCGGAGATAGAGAGCGAGATCCAACGCGTCAAATGGCCTGCTCATGCGGACGGGCTCCGATCCGGTCCCAGCGATTAGGACCAGGCGCGGAGCCCGCCTGGAACAAAATGACCGTGTTACTCGACGGCGATTGTGGTGCTGGCCGTCGTGGTGATGCCGCCGATCTGCACCTGGAACGGAAGCGTGCCGCCTGAAACGCCCGTCGGCACCACGATGTTGATCTGGTAGACGCCGACAAAGCTGGACATTCCTGAATAGAGCACTTGCGCC
Source organism: Bryobacteraceae bacterium (assembly GCA_035546955.1). Classification (GTDB taxonomy): domain Bacteria; phylum Acidobacteriota; class Terriglobia; order Bryobacterales; family Bryobacteraceae; genus BOG-234. The sequence continues at coordinate 21,705 of DASZVV010000041.1, read as the reverse complement.
GGTACGTTGTTCACGAGGACCATCGGGGTTGTCGTCGTCCTCGCGATGACTCCCGCTGGCGGAAGTTGTCCGGTTTGCACCGCATTGTCCAGGGCGCCGAGGCCGCCCGCATACACCAGAAGCACATCGCCCGTCTGAGCGGGGAATGCTTTGTAGGCGCAGGTCGCAGGTAGCGGCGTCTGATCGCAGCCAGTACCGAACGTATCCACGGGGGCAGCGAAAGACGCGTAGCGAACGCTGTTCGGATCCTGCGCATTGATGGCGAAGGCGTGACCGCCTGCCGCATACACGCCGGGGCCGAACTGATTGATGGTGACCGCCGCGGGCGCGGAGGAGGCGCCCGCGGAGGTGACCACGGCGTTTACCGTCCCGTTCTGCCCCGACGGCAGGACGTCCCAGGGAACCTGCGCGTTGATCTGGCCTGGCGAAACGAACTGGAGGGCGGCGTTCACGCCGTTGAAAGTTACCGAAACATTGCCGAGTGTGGTGGAAAGCGTGACGGTGTCGGTTACCGTCAGCTTCGTTGCAAGGTTGCTGCCGAAGATCGCGACAATATTGCCGGCTGAAACGGGCCGCCCCGCCGCGAAGCTCGCGGCATCCACAACACCGCCGTCATTGATCGCCGGCGCCTGAGCGAAGAGCGCCCCTGTTGCCAGGAAGCAGGCAAAAAACAGTCCGGGTAATCGTTTCATGTCATCCTCAGTTTCTGCCTGGAGGGCCGCGAAGGGGTGGCGGAGTTGTAAAAGAGTTGTAAAATGCTTCAGTTGCGTGATAGCTTCGCGAGGGTTTCCACCACCTCCGGATCGCGATTGGAATCGAGAAACGCAGCGCGCGCAGCCTGTGCCTGCGCCTGTGTCTTTTCGCCGGATTGCGAGAGGAGATTCGCCAGCGTCCAGTGAGGCTTAAACCAGTTGGGTGAGGCCTTGCTCGCCTCCATCAGGCCCCGCCGCGTGCCGATCATGTTGCGCTGCACGGCACTGAGCATCGCGACGTTATACCAGGCGTTCGCGAGATCGTCATCGGTTTTCAGTGCATGGGCGGCCGCCTGCAAAGTTTGCTGGATGCAGCTCACGTAGCTGGCAAGATCCGTGCGCTTCTGGCAGGCGAGTTGAAGCATGCGCGAGGCGTAAAGATCGTCCGCCGCGCCCGGCAGGGAGGCTCCCAGCGCCGCGCGATACGAAGTCTCATTCGGATGACGGCTGAATTGCTCCAGCCGGTATTCATACATGGCGAGTGAGGCGGCGAACAGGAGGAATCCGGCCGCAAGCGCCGGCGCCCAGACGGGCACGAGCGGAATCGAACGGCCGCGCGCCTCCTCGCGCACAGGGCAGTCCGCAATCAGGATTGCGAGCACCAGCAGGCTCAACAGGATCGGCCCGGGCGAGGCCGCGCTGAACATCGATGCCGCCGCGGACGCGATGCAGCCGGCGGCGAGTGGTATCGCGGTCGCCGGGCCGCTACGTGGAGCGGCTGCAGTCGCGCGCCACGCGAGTATGCCCCACGCGAGCGTCAGAAGCAACCCCGGAATCCCCATGGAGGTGAGCGCATCCAGCGCCAGGTTGTGGGGGGATTCGTGATGATAGTCCGGAAACAGGCGCGAGAGCTCTTCGGATTCGTAGGGTGCGAAGGCGGTCAGATAGGTCTCGGGCCCGAAACCGTTCAGCGGGCGCGCCGCGGCCATACGCAGGCTGTCGCGCCAGAGTAGCGGCCGCGCTCCACCGAGCGGTTCGTCTCCCGACCACACCACCCGCGCGCGCAGCAGTGTTCCCGCGGGCGAAATATAGAATGCGAGGAACACGGCGCAGGCCGCTGCGGCCGCGGCAACGCTGCGCGCGCGCAGACGAAATCGGGAAGGTTGCATCGCGATCATCCCTGCCAACCCGCATACGATCGCGAGAAGCGCGGCGCGGGTTCCGCTGAGAACGATCGCGCTCAGAATTGTCGCGGAGGCCACCTGTGTGAGATATTTCCGCACGCCGTTCTCGATACGTGAGAGCGCAATCCCGCAGAAGAATTCGATGGCGAGCCACCATCCGAAATAGTCCGCGTGCCCCATGGTTCCCGGCGGGCGAACGATCACGGAATCGCCGGCGTGCGCCTGATAGGCCGCTACGGGCTGCAGCGGGTCAAATCCAAAATATTCGCAAATTCCGTAGATGGAGGCGCCACAGCCGGCGAAGACGGCGATCCGCAGCACCGTCCGGACATCGCTGCGGCGGGCGGAGAGTGCCGCTGCAGCAAGCAGCGCGATGACGAGGATACTCGCCACCTCGGTGAATCCAAGCCGGCGCCACCCCGAACCGTACATTGAAAACCCGGGTCGCGTGGACTCCAATGCGGCAACTCCAAACCAGACCAGCTGAAACGCCGCGAGCAGCACCAGCCAACGTCCCTCCCGGCGACGCCACAGTTCGGCGATTTCGTTGGGGAAAGCACGAAGGCGCGAAAGCCCGAAGGCCGCGGCCGCCGCGAGCAGGATGATTTTAGGAGTGATATCGAAATGAAAGAGGAGACCAGGAACGATCGCCAGAGGAACGGCAGCGGCGGTCAGGAGCCAGAAGAGAAACATCTATCTTGCTGGACTTCACGCTTCCCACTGCCGGAACAAAACACCGGATGCCTCAGGGAATCAGGGAATGCGGCGAAGCCGAAGCGCCATGTAGGGTTTACCGGGTAATTTGATCGTCGACTTATCCGCGTACGTGCCGGGCGCGGGCGTGATCGTCATCCCCCAGGGGTCGATGATGTCCGCCCGGTAATTCCCACCGGGCGGAAGCTTGAGCTGGTATTCGGCCGGAGCATTGATATCGAAGTAATACAGGTAGTATTCGCCTTCGATCCCCGCATTGAGATAGTAACGATCGGCGCTCGGATTCAGTCCGCCCGGGCCTTCATCCAGAATTTTCCGCAGGAATGCCAGGCGCGCCGGGCTTTCGCCGTGCAGCGTCCCGCCTTTCGACCACCACAGCACATCGTTTGGATCCAGATAAGTCTCGCCGTGACCGGCATAGGCGCCCGATACCGTTGCCAGCCAGAATCGCCGCACCATCTCCTGCGCGGAAATATTGCCCCAGCGCTTCGGAATGTTCCCTTCGTACTTCATCTCATCGAAGATCACCGGCTTTTTGTACTCACTGAGCCATTGCACGGCTTTGTCGAGGTCCGAGCTCTGCACGCTCACGTGCGTAACCCAGGGCTTGCTGTGGTCATACATCGGCCCGCTGTTGTGGATGGAGCGCAAATGGCTGTACGGATCGCTTTCCTGCACGATGCGGAAGAAACGGTCCCAGTCGGCCATGGTTTTTGATTTCATCAGGTCGTACTCATTCGCCATCGACCACCACACGTTTCGAAAAGACGAGAGGCGCGCGACCACGTAACGCAGATAGCGGTCATCGGCATCCGGCGGCATCTTTGAATAACCCCAGCGGTCGTACGGATGAAACAGGATCAGATCCGCTTCAATGCCGAGCGCGCGCAGCTGATCGATGCGTTTTTCGAGATGCGCGAAGAATTCGGGATTGAACTGCGTGAGGTCGTTGTTGCCTGCGGCGTCGCGCGGAAACGGGTAATACTGCGGCTCATTCTTGTTGTAGTCGTAGCTCTTCGGAAAGATGCACATCCGAATCTTGTTGAACGGAGCTGCTTTCAGGGTGGCGAGCGTCTCTTCCTCGAGTGCATCACCCTGATGGATCCACGCGTAGCTCGTCGTTCCGATCGGATAGAACGGCGTTCCATCCGCATACGCGAAGTGATAAACGTGGCTCACCGAGACCGGCCCATGATTGCCGGCCGAGGGCTTCACGCAAACGAACTGTCCTGTCTTGCCGTTCAGCGCCGCGATCTCACTATGCGTGACATAGTTCCATTCGCCCACGGTATCCGGCATGAAACGGATGCGCCACGTTCCATCGCCATCGTAGAATCCGTCGACCGTAACCGTGCGATGCTCCATCGTAAAATCGGCGCGCAACGGCGGGCCCAGCCAGGGATTGCCGGAAACCGGCGCCTTAAGTGTGACTTCAAAACGGTTCCAGCGCTCCACGTCCGGGGCCGCCGCATGAAGGCAGGCGGCAGCCAGCAAAGCGCAGACGAAGGAACGTCTCATTACCGGCGATGTTATCACCCGCGCGCGCTATTCGAGTGCTTTCACCAAACCTGCTTCGATGAATTCGAGTACGCCCGCCGGAGAGATCGCGCCATCCATCGGCAGGCGCAGCACGCCTGCGGGAGTGAACTGCGCGCCACGCGTTGCAGCCACAAGCGACATCAGCTTTTCGCCGTTCACCGAGGTCTTCTCGTGGAACTTCACGCTGAGGGTCGCACCGCGCCGGTCGATCGCTTCGATGCCGATGCGCTCCGCCATCACTTTAATGGCCGAGTAGCGGATCAGATAGCGGATATCGTCCGGCACGGGTCCGTAGCGGTCGGCCAACTCCTGTTCGAGCGCCGTGCGGTCCGTATCGGTTGCCGCCTGTGCGATCCGCTTGTATGCGCGGAGGCGCTGATTCTCGTCCGGAATGTAACTCGCCGGGATGCGTAGATCGAGTCCGAGGTTCAGCGCTGAGTGAATCTCAGGCGCAACTTCTTCGCCGCGCAGCTCGCGCACCGCGTCTTCGAGCATCCGGATGTACATGTCGAAGCCGATCGCGTTGATGTGGCCGTGCTGCTCGCCACCGAGCAGATTTCCCGCACCGCGCAGTTCCAGATCGAGCGCGGCGATGCGGAATCCGGCGCCCAGATCCGAGAATTCCTTGAGCGCCGCGAGGCGTTTCCGCGCCACTTCGGTCAGTTCCGTATCGGGCTCGACCAGCAGGTAGCAATACGCGCGGCGATTCGAGCGCCCCACGCGGCCGCGAAGCTGGTAGAGCTCGGATAGTCCGTAACGCTCCGCGTGCTCGATGATCATTGTGTTCGCGAGCGGGATATCGAGGCCATTTTCCACGATCGTTGTCGAAACGAAAACATCGTAGTCGTGGCGCATGAAGCCGAGCATCACCTTTTCGAGCTCCGCCTCCGCCATCTGTCCGTGGCCCACGCCGATCCGGATTTGCGGGAATAGTTCCTGGATCGATGCCGCGCGCTGCCAGATGGAATCGATGCGGTTATGCACGAAGTAGACCTGCCCGCCGCGGGCGAGTTCGAGCTCGATTGCCGAGCGCAGCAACTCCGGCGTCAGCGGCGCCACTGTCGTATGGATCGCCAGGCGGTCGCGCGGCGGCGTTTCAATCACCGACATGTCGCGAATTCCCAGCAGCGACATGTGCAGGGTGCGCGGAATCGGCGTGGCGCTCATCGCCACCACATCGACAGTCGCGCACAGCTCCTTCAGCCGCTCCTTGTGCTTCACGCCGAAGCGCTGCTCTTCATCGATGATGACGAGCCCGAGATCCTTCCATTCCACGTCCTTCGAAAGGAGCCGGTGCGTGCCGAGTGCGACATCGGTTTTCCCTGCCGCGAGATCTTCGAGACCCGCTTTGATCTCTTTCGCGCTGCGGAACCGGCTGAACATTTCCATTCGGACCGGAAAGGACTGAAAGCGCTTCCTGAACGTTTCGAAGTGCTGGAAGCACAGGACGGTTGTGGGAGCGAGCACTGCCACCTGCTTGCCATCGCCGAGAGCCTTGAATGCAGCGCGCATCACCACTTCTGTTTTGCCGTAGCCTACGTCACCGCACAGCAGCCGGTCCATCGGCTGCGGACTCTCCATGTCACGTTTGATATCCGCAATGGCGGTTTTCTGATCGCGCGTTTCGCTGAATTCGAAGGCGTCCTCGAATTCGCGCTGCCAATTGCTGTCCGGCGAAAACGAAAAGCCTTTCGCGAGGCGCCGATGGGCGTAAATTTTCAGCAGCTCTTCCGCCATGTCGCGCATGCGCGCGCGGATGCGCGTTTTGGTGCGCGTCCAGGTGGCGCCGCCCATCCGGTCGAGCTGCGGCTTCGATTCCCCTTCGCCGCGGAAGCGCTGGATCAGATCCATGCGGGCAAGCGGCACGTAGAGTTTGTTGCCGCCCGCATATTCGAGCAGCATGTAATCGCCCTTCGTCTCGCCCTGCGCGATTTCGCGAATCCCGAGGAACTGGCCAATCCCGTGCTCGGAATGCACTACATAATCGCCGGGTTTGAGATCGAACTGGTCGGCGGAAAAAGCGCCGGTGCTGAGGCGCACCGGTTTGGCGGCGGTTTCGGGCGAATCGAAAAGATCTTCCGCTCCGAAGATCGTGAGCCCCGCTTCGGTGAAGACCGTGCCTCGCGCAATTTCACCGCGGATCAGCGCCGCCGCCGCGCTCGAAGGCTGCGCGCGCTCGCGCAGATGTTCCGGGACCACGCTGCCGCCGAGATCGATCTGATACGGAATGCCGTATTCCGTGAATACGTCGGCAATGCGCTCGAGTTCACCCGCGGTCGGCGCAAAGAACGCCAGATGCGCACCCGCTTCAACGAGCGTTTTCGCTTCTTTGATGGCGAACTGCAGGTTGCCGTGGAACGCGAGCGAAGGACGCGTTGCGATATGGAAGCCGTTTTCGTCCTCCGCCGCAATCTCGATCAGCCGCACTTCCACCGTGTCCCGGGCGTGGGCGAATTCGAGAAACGGCGCCCACCGGATCATCCCCGCTTCGGCCTTCGCGTAATCCGGAACGGCTTCGAGCCGCGTCCAGAGACGCTCCGCCGCCGCCAGCGTCAGCTCCGGTTCATCGATCAGAACGATTGGATTCGCGAAAAAGTCGAAGATGGTCGCTTCGCGCGGCTGCAGCGCGGGCGCGAGCGTTTCCCAACCGGCGAAAACCTCCCCGCTCGCCGGCAGATCGACGCCGCGCAAACCCGCCTCCCGCAGGTGGCCGGAAAGCTCCGCCAGCATGGCCCGCGATTTCTGAAACTCGGTGAGCGGCTGCAGCACGCACTCCGTCAGTTTGTGAGTCGACCGCTGGCTCGCCGGATCGAAGCGGCGGATCGATTCGATTTCATCGCCAAAAAACTCGATGCGCAGCGGCTCGTCCTGTGCCGGCGGAAAGACATCGAGAATACCGCCGCGGATGGAATACTCTCCCGCCATCTCCACCGGATCGTGCCGCTCGTAGCCGATGCTTTCGAGGTGCGCGGAAAGATCGTCGAGCGGAATCTCCTCGTGCAGCCGCAAGGTGAGAGTGAGCTGGCGGTAGTAATCCGGCGGATTCGTACGGGTGAGCGCGGCCGCTACCGGCATCACCACGATTCCCGCGTGACCGTTCGAAAGGCGGTCGAACGCTTCGGCGCGGGCCGCGAGAATATCGGCATGCGGGGACATTGCCTGCCCTGGCAGAACATCGAGCGCGGGCAGCAGCAGCGGAGGCTGCGGAACTTCGAGCAGCCCGCAGAATGTGGCGATCGCGGGATAAAGCGCTTCCGCCTGCTTGCTGCCATCGGCAATCAGAATCAGCGGCCGCCCGGTGGCACGGTATAGCAAGGCCGCATAGGCGGCCTTTGCGGTGAGGGTGAGCCCCGAAAGCCGGCGGACCGGCTTTTCGGTCGCGGCCGCGCTCTGTTCCAGACTCCGGATGAGACCCTGCAGGCCGGCGCTGCGCGCCAGTCCGGCGAAGAGTTCTTCAATTCGTGGATTTCGCATTCAGGCGTGGAATTTGTTGCGGCACTCTTCCGAACAGAAGTGGTAGACCCTGCCGTGTGAGATCTTTCGCAGCGAGCTGCCGGCGGCGACGTAGGTTCCGCACACCGGATCCTGATGCAGCAAGGTGGATTCCGAGGGACCGCTCGCGGAGTTTGTTGTTCGGGGAGCCGCGCCCGGCACATTGCGCGGTCCCTGACCGCGAAACGCGCGCACCAGTGCCTGAATCACGGACTGAATGACCGAGATCGCAATAAAAAACAGAATCAGCCGGTAAATGAAGCTGAACATAAAAAAAGGCGCCCGCTCGAAAGCCGGGCGCCCTGTATCCGATCAGATCTTTATTACTATTTGCCCTTCTTCGAAGCCGGTTTCGCCGGGGCGTTGGGGTCCTTATAGTTGACGTTCACGGTGCTCCCCAAAGCCGCAATGAGCTGCTTCGCGGCGTCCGCGTTCGGACCATCCGGCTTCAGCTGAACATATTTCTGGAGCGCTTCCACGGTTCCGGGAGGCGCCTGCATCTTGCCGGAGGCATCCATCGTCGCCTTGCCCATCAGGGTGGAGCCGAGATAGAAGTACGCTTCGGCGTAGTTCGGGTCAGCCGCAATGGCCTTCTTGAATTCGTCGAGCGCACCATCGGTCTGGCTGCTGTTCATCAGCAGTGCGCCCAGATTGTAGTGATACTTGCCGGCGCCGGCGGGATCGAGCTCCACGGCCTTCGCCAGCTTGACCTTCGCATCATCCAGCTTCTTGTCCGCAGCGAGAGCCAGCGCGTAATTGTTGTAGGTGCCCGCCTCATCCGGCTTCAGCTCGATGAGCTTGTCGTAGGCCTCAAAAGCCTTCTGATAGCTCGCATCGGCTTCGCCGGACGGTCCGCTCTTCGCTTTTCCGGTGTAAGCCTCGGCGAGAGCAGCCCAGACAGCCTGCTGCGTCGGTCCGAGCTCGGCAGCCTTGTTGAGCTGAGTGATGGCTTCATCCCAATTCTTGGCGTCGATCGCCGCGCGCCCCGCACCGAACGCATCGTTCAGAGCCTTGTTCTTGGCGAGCTGTTCTTCCTTCTTCTTCTGAGCTTCGGCGTCATCCTTGCTGCCTTTGCCGCCGCTGGCCGGGGCTGCGGCCGGAGCCGCTGTCATCGCCGGGGCCGCGCCAGGCGCCGCAGCGGCCTGGAGCGTGAAATCGAGAGGATCGCCGTTACCGCCGACAGCCTCATAGTGACCGATCTTCGCGCGAAGCGTTCCATCCACCGTGACGGTAACTTCGTAGATGGCCGGCTTCATCGAGGTGATGTAGTGGCCCTTCTTATCGGTTTTCGCCTGGGTCTTATTCTTCATTTCGACCCCTTCGAACGCGACAATCGCGCCCTGGATTACGGCGCCATCCGGACCCTTCACCACGCCCTGCACGAATGCAGTCTGGGAAAATCCGGGTACTGCACAAAAAAGAAGGGCGGCAAACGCCGCTGGAATCAGAGGCTTCAAGCGGAAAGACATTGGAGGGTTACCTCGGCTAAGGAATTCGTTCCGAACACTACAGGATACTACAGTCATAGACGGCCCTGAAGCGTAAAAGGCTACAGGGGAGCAACGCCTTCGCGCCCCGGCGCGTCAGCAGTACAATAGGTTCCAGATTCATGCAGCGTTTTGCACTCTTGTCCGGAAAAGCGCGCCTGCGCCTGGCGGCCGGTCTCATCGCCCTTTCGTCCGGAGGCTATTGCCTCGCTCAGTCGGCCGCGTCCCCGCCGGCCGGCGGCCCGCAGACCCCGCCCGTTTTCGGAGCGACCACCAATGAAGTCGTGGTCCCGGTGACCGCGACCGATTCCAAGGGCGCGTTCATCAGCGATCTTGTGCAGAGCGACTTCCACCTTTTTGACGAAGGCCACGAGGAGAAGATCGATTTCTTCAGCCACGAACAGTCGCAGCCCGTCGTGATTGGTTTTCTGGTCGACATGAGCAACCGCATGAAGGTGGAGTGGGACCGTTACAAGGAGTCCACCTCCGAGCTGATGCGAAGCCTGCTGCCGGGCGACAAGCGCTACTCCGGATACCTGATTACCTACGGCACCGACGCTGAGCTCGCGGTGGATACCAACATCGATCCCGAAGCCATGGTGCAGAAGCTCAATCGTGTGAAGCCCGCCGGCGGCGCCGCGCTTTTCGATGCTATCTACATGGCCTGCACGAGCCGCAAAACCGTCATCGGCGAGCCCTATGAGCCGCGGCGCGTCATCATCATCATCGGCGACGGCCACGATTCCGCCAGCAAGAAGAGCCTGCGCGAGGTGCTCGAGCTGGCTCAACGAAATCAGATCACAATCTACGCGATGGACACCGTAGCCTTCGGGATGCACAACGAAGACGAGGACAACCTGACCGCGCTGACTTCGCAGACGGGCGGCCGCGTGGAGACGCCGCTAGGCGAGAAGATGTACAAGGACATCAGCGGCTATCTTTCCAACGTTCAGGACGCCGGTAACTATGCCATCCAGGTGGGCGTGGGCGGTTACACGGCGGAAATCGGTAAAGCGCTCTTCAGCTCGGTGGCCGATCTGATGGGTGAGATCACGACCCAATACGTTCTGCGCTACCACCCCGATTTCAAGACCGACTGCCCGGCCGCCCAGGCGCCCTGCGCGGACACCTCAAACAAGCTCTACCGGCGCATCAAAGTGACCGTGGGGTTGCCGAATGTGATTCTGCGCTTCCGCGACGGTTATTACCCGTTCCCGGTTTCGGCTTCGGCTTCGAAATAGCGCCGCGGCGCCGGCAATATCACCTCCTCCGCCCGAGGCAGATTTCCTCTCTCCGCGCTTCCCTGTAAGATAATTTCATGCCCGCAGCCGTGCTCCCCTTCCGCTCCGCGGCCGCCGGCCGCCGGGCCACGTGGTCCCTGCTGGAAATCGCGCGCGCGGGGCAGGCGCCGGAGCCGCTTGGCATTCTGCTGGTCGATGAGCAAACGGGCGAGCTCACTCTGCGTCTCCGTGACTGCGGTTTTGGCGAGCTCGAAGAACAGGAAGCCGATTTACTCGCGGCGCTGGCTCCGGATCTCGAAGCCAAAGCTCGGGAATCCGGCGGGCCCGCGCTGCTCGCCTCTCTCGAGGATTCTCTTTCCGGGTTTCTGCGCATCGGCGAACGCCAGCCCGTCGAATATGCGGGCGATGCTCGACCAACGGTGAATCGCCTTTTCGATGAGCACGTGGATCGCGATGTCCGGCCGTTCGTCACCCATCTGCCGCTCTATGCGCTGCGTGCTGCCGCCACGAAATTCGGCGAAGAATTCGATCCGGAACAGGTGAGCGAGCCGCTCTCCTGGCTGCGTACTCCTTCGGGGCTGCGGCTGCACGAAGGCATGTTCGTCGCCCAGGTGACTGGCCGTTCCATGGAGCCTCTGATTCCGGATGGCAGCTATTGCATCTTCCGTGCGCCCGTGGTCGGGTCGCGCCAGGGCAAGCGGCTGCTGATCGAGCAGACGGGCGGCCAGGGCGCGGACCCGGCCAGCCGCTATACAGTCAAGCGCTACACCAGCCAGAAGACGGAGAGCGAGGATGGCTCCTGGGAACACGCCGCGATCCGTCTTGAGCCGCTCAATCCCGAATTCGACGCTTTCGATCTCGCACCCGGCGATTTCCGGGTGATCGCCGAGTTCGTCCGCGTGCTGTAGCACTCCCGCCCCCTTGATTCGACCAGCTTCATTCCGGCACGCGCTTCTTGCCTGGTACGACTGCGTAAAGCGCGATCTTCCCTGGCGCTCCGCCGCGCCCGGTTTCTATCGCGTGTGGCTTTCCGAAATCATGCTGCAGCAGACCCGCGTCGAAGCGGTCATTCCCTATTTCGAACGCTTTCTGGCTCGCTTCCCCGATGTCGATTCGCTGGCTCGCGCCCCCGAGCCCGCCGTGCTCGCCGCCTGGAGCGGACTCGGCTATTACAGCCGCGCGCGCAATCTCCATCGCGGCGCAAAGCAGGTGGCCGCGGCCGGCGCCCCCTCCGGCTACGAAGAGCTGCGCGCGCTGGCCGGCGTCGGACCCTATACCGCCGCCGCCATCGCCAGCATCGCCTTCGGCCAGCCGCATGCGGCGGTGGACGGTAACGTGATGCGCGTGGTGAGCCGCATCACGGGAGATGCCGGCGAAATCTCTTCCCCACTCACCAAAGCCCGCTTCACCGAAGCCGCACAGCTTCTTCTCGATCCCCGCCGGCCGGGCGATTTCAATCAGGCCATGATGGAGCTCGGCGCCACCGTCTGCATTCCGCGCGCGCCGCGCTGCGGCGAGTGTCCTGTCGAGCGGTTCTGCGCCGCGCACGCCGCCGGCCGTCAAAACGAGTTGCCGGTGAAGCTGAAAAAGAACACCGCGCGCGACGTTCCGCTCGATCTCGTCCTGTTCCGGAAGAAGTCAGGTATTTACCTGGTACAGCGCGCCGGCGCCGAACGGCGGCTAGCCGGTTTCTGGGAGCTCCCCCCGAAAAGTCTGTTCCCCGGGTGGCCGGGGTTGCTGGTAGCCCGGTTCACTCACCAGATCGTGAATGATCGCTTCCGAGTCTCGATTTTCGAGGGTCCTGCCCCGGAGAGCCTTCCGCCCGGAATGTGGTTCTCCCCGGCCCAGTTGGGCACGATTCCCCTCTCCACTGTGACCCGCAAGGCTTTAACGCTGTCGAATAGAGCGAAAGTCCCGGCCCGTAAGGCAAAGTAATACCTCCGAAGAAATTTCGGAGGTATAGATATTCTGCGTCGTCCGGACTAGTCTGAAGTTTCTTTTCATCGATGCGGTATCCACTTTCCCTAAAAGCCGTTCTGGGGCTGGCCCTGGTTATGGTCCTCCCGGCGGCCGCCCAGATTTCGGGATCGGCCGGCGCGCCTGCCTATTCCTCGGAAAGCATCGTGAATGCCGCTACCCAGACAGTCGGGGCTCTGGCAGCCAACACAATTGCCACGGTATATGGAACCAATCTCGCTTTCTCGACCCGCACCGCCACTTCCGCCGACGTCGTCCGGGGCGCCCTGCCCACCCAGCTCGATGGCGTTCAGGTCTGGTTCGATGCGGTCCCCTGCCATCTGTTTTTCATCTCGCCGACGCAGATCAACTTCCTGATTCCCGCGCAGATTCCTCCCTCAACCGGCTCCATCGTCGTGGCGCGCGACGGACTGGCCGGTTTCCCCGTTAACATCGAGATTCACAACACGTCGCCAGGCCTGTTCCTGTGGGGAGACAGCCAGCCGGTGGCGATCCATCTCAATGGACAATTGATTTCGGAAGTGTCGCCGGCGGTTCCGGGCGAGGTGATCGTGATTTACACGGCGGGGCTGGGCCGCACAGTGCCGGACAGCGCCGATGGCCAGCTCGCGACCGCGCCCCTTCCGATTCTCTTCGCATCGCAGTTGCAGGTGCTGCTCGATGGCGTCCCCTGCCCGCCTGGCTGCCTGCTGTATGCGGGGCTGACGCCGGGTTTTGCCGGGCTCTATCAGATCAACCTGCTCCTGCCGGCGGACGCTCCCCCGAATCCGGAAATCCAGCTCGTTATCGGTGGAGACGCGAGCCCAGGGTCGATTCGGCTCCCGGTTCAGTCATTTTCGGCCGAGGCGTCGCGCAACGGGCAGTCTGCCGCCCGCGTCCAGTCAATAAGACCTTAAGGTCCTTAGGGTCTGGTGTTCTCACATACAATAGAGTTAAGGATTCTCATGCTTTTCCGCGCCAGCTTCGTTTTCGCGCTCGCCGCCCTTCCCGCTGTTTACGGGCAGGAGGCGGCGGCCCCCGCCGCGGCCGCAAAGCCTGACCAGCCCCAAACCTACACGATTGAGACCGGCACCCGAATCCCCCTCGCCCTTATCAGCAGTGTCAGCTCGAAGAGCTCCTCGCCCGGGGACCGCATTTACCTCGAAACCGCCTTCCCCATCGTGGAAGGAAATCACATTGTCATCCCGACCGGCAGTTACGTCACCGGCACCGTGACGGAAGTGAAGCGGCCCGGCAAGATTAAGGGCAAAGGCCAGCTGTATGTGCGGTTCGATTCGATTACCCTGCCAAACGGCGTCACCCGCGAATTCCGGTCGCGGCTGGGGTCGGTGGATGCCCGCTCGGGCGAAAAGCTCGATCAGAAGGAAGGCCAGGTGATCGCCGATTCCAACAAGGGCGGCGATGCGAAAACCGTTGCGACCGGCGGGATCAGCGGCGCCTCGATTGGCGCGATTGCGGGTTCGGCCGCAGGCCATGCGGGTTCCGGAACGCTGATTGGATCGGCAGCCGGCGTGGCGGGTGGCCTCGCGGCGGTTCTGTTCACCCGCGGCCCGGAAGCCGAGCTCAGCAAGGGCAGCACCGTGGAGATGGTTCTTGACCGCCCGCTGACGTTCGCGGCGGACGAGGTCAATTTCACGTCGACGGCGCCTGGTCATTACGCCGACGGCCCTGGCCCGCAGCCGGCCCACAACAGCGCCGGCTCTCCCATTCCCAGCCGACGGCCTCTTTAATCACCGCACGCTGTCGATCACAGAAAGATCCCCGATACCGCAATTGCGGTTCCCGCTATCGTGCTGATCAGGCCCACCACGGGGAAAAGCTTCGACCTCGAAATGAAATACAGCGACGTCAGCACCAGCCCGATTTCCAGCAATCCCTCACCGAAGTCATAGCGCAGCGCCCGGTCTTCCACGCGCGCGGCTTCGTCGTCACGCGCCTTTGCGGCGGCCTGCGTGCTGTCGGAATCCGCGGCGTATTTCTTCTTCTGCGCCTCGTATTTTTCGAGCATCTTCTGGGCATCCGGGCTCTTTGCTCCGAACGTTGCGATCAGGTCCTGCCCCAGCTCCAGGTCGTGAAACTTAATCCGCTTCGACTGGTAATACGACCACTGGTCATTCGCGTCGGACTTGATCAGCACGGCCTCCGTATGGGCGCGATGCGAGACAATTGTGACGATCGCGAGCAGCACCGCAATGATCGAGGCAAGAATGCCGATCCGCTTGCCCTCGGGATCCGAAGATTCGTGATGTGTGTGGACTTCGAGCTCAGCCATGATTTTCAGGCCTCCAGGCCATAATTAGATTTCTTAACACGGGATGCAGCCTCACGAACACTGGATGCGGCGCGCGCTGGAGTTGGCGGCCGAAGCGGAAGCATCGGGCGAAGTTCCCGTCGGCTGTGTCATTGTCGCGGGCGGCGAAGAAATCGCCGAAGCGCGCAACTCTCCCATCGCGCTGCTCGATCCCACCGCGCATGCGGAAATCCTCGCGCTTCGCCAGGCTTCGCTGGCCGCGCGCAACTACCGGCTGGAAGACGCAACCCTGTATTGCACGCTCGAACCGTGCGCGATGTGCGCCGGCGCGCTGGTGGCGGCGCGGATAAAAACCCTCGTCTTTGGCGCGCGCGATCTCCGCTTCGGCGGCGTCCGGAGCAAGTTTCAGATTGCCGATTCTCCGCTCCTGAATCATCGCACCGAAATCGTGGAAGGCGTGCTGGGAGCGGAAGCCACCGCGATGCTGCAGCGCTTTTTTGCCGCGCGGCGCTCCTGACTGGCTATCCGCCGATCGAATACATCGGCCGCGGCGGCGGCACGAAATGCGGAGAGTTGATCTGGTGCCCCGCCCATTTCGCGCGGATCGTCTCCCGCAGAGCCGCTGCGATTTCTTCGCCGTCCGCCCCCGAGCGCAGCAGTCCGGCGACGTCCGTCTCCTCAATCGCAAACAAACAATAGCGCACTTTACCGTCCGACGTCAGCCGGATCCGGTTGCAGTTCAGGCAGAACGGCTTGCTGACCGATGCGATGATGCCAACCCGGCCGCCTCCGTCCACGTATTCGTACTCGGTCGCCGGCGCCCTCGGATCCGCATCCTTCACCGGGTGAAGCGGCCCAATCCCGCGCCCGAGTATCGCCAGAATTTCCTCCGCCGTCAGCACGCGTCCGCGATCCCAAAGCGATTGCGCATCGAGCGGCATGAATTCGATGTAGCGCGGCTCAAAACTCCGCTCGCGGCAGAAACGCGCCATCGGCACGATATCGGGCTCCACCAGCCCTTTCACCGCCACGTTGTTGATCTTGATGTTGCGGAACCCGGCATCGGCCGCGGCATCGATTCCGGCGAGCACCTTCGGCAGATCGTCCCGCCGTGTGATCTGGCGGAATCGTTCGCGATCGAGTGTATCGAGATGGATATTCAGCCGCCGAAGGCCCGCCCGATGCAGATCCGCCGCATGCTTCGCCAGCAGCACGCCGTTTGTGGTCAGGGCGAGGTCGCGAATTCCGGGAATTGCCGCCAGCCTTTCGACGAGCGCCGGCAGATCGCGCCGCAACAGTGGTTCGCCACCCGTGATGCGAAGTTTCGTAACGCCCAGACCCGCCGCCACCCGCACAAACCGCTCGATTTCATCGAAGGTCAACAGCTGCGCCGGCTCAGCGTATGTGCCGCCTTCTTCCGGCATGCAATAAAAACAGCGGATGTTGCAGCGGTCGGTGACGCTAATCCGCAAATCGTCGTGGGTGCGGCCGAAGGTGTCGGTGAGGGGTACGGCTGTCACACAATTGCCAGCATACGTTCGAGCGGAACAAGCGCACGGCGCATCAGCTCGGGCTCCAGCTCCACCCTGGGAGTCAGGTTCACAAGTGCGTCCCGCAGCTTTTCGAGCGTATTGAGCCGCATGAACGGGCATTCGCTGCAGTTGCAGTTTTCGTTCGCCACGTAGTGGAAGCGGCGGCCCGGGGCGGCCTTTTCGAGCGAGTAATTTACGCCGCTCTCCGTCATCACAATAAACTCCCCGGCGTCGCTCGCCGCGCAGTATTCAATGATGGCCGATGTCGATCCCACGAAATCGGCCTGCCGGAGCACGGCCTCCGGGCATTCCGGGTGAGCCACCACAATAGCCCCCGGGTGTGCTTTCTTCGCGTCCAGCAGCCTGCGCGAGGGAAACGTATTGTGCACAATGCAGGAACCCTGCCAGATCTTCATGTTGGCGCGGCCGGTCTCCCGCTGCACCCACGCCCCCAGGTTCCGGTCCGGCAGGAACAGCACGGTTTTATCGGCGGGTATCGAATTGACAACCTTCACCGCGTTTCGCGATGTGCAGAGAATATCGCTCTCCGCCTTCACTTCCACGGACGTATTGATGTAGCTCACAATAACGTGATCCGGATTCCGCCGGCGGTATTCCCGCACATCTTCCGCCTTGCAGCTATCCACCAGGCTGCAACCCGCTTCACGATCCGGCGCCACCACAATCCGGTCCGGGTTCAGCACCTTCGCCGTCTCCGCCATGAACCAGACGCCACAGAAGGCGATCACGTCGCCTTCATACTGCAGCGCTTTGCGGGCCAGCTCCAGACTGTCGCCGACCACGTCGGCAATCTCCTGGATCTCCGGCTCCTGGTAATGATGGGCCAGCAGAATCGCGCGGCGCTCGCGCTTCAGGTCGAGAATTTCCTCGGAAATTGTTGGAACGGCTAACATCGGGGGAGCACTTCCAGCTTATCAGGGGCGCTGTTATACAGGCTTTTCAACAGGTCCGGATCGAAGTTGCCGCCGGAGATGACGATACCGGCGCGCCGGATCCCCGCGGGCAGTTTTCCATGAATCGCCGCCGCCACTCCCACGGCGCCACTCGGCTCAACGACGATTTTCATCCGCTCCATCAGGAAGCGGACAGCCGCGCGGATCTCATCCTCAGTGACGAGCAGCACCTGCTCCAGGTTTCTCTGGAGCACCGGAAACGTCAGTTTGCCCGGCGAGAGCGTCCGCAGGCCGTCCGCAATCGTATCGGGCGAGGAGATCGAGACCCGCTCACCCTTTTGCAGGGATTGCCACACATCATTCCCCAGTTCGGGTTCCACGCCAAAGCACCGGATGCCCGGTCGCATGTCCTTCGCAATGATCGAACAGCCGGACGCCATCCCGCCGCCGCCCACGGGCGTGACCAGAGCGTCGAGTTCCGGCTCCTGCTCCAGTAATTCGAGCGCGATCGTACCCTGGCCCGCCATGATCGTTAGATGATCGTAGGGTGGCGCCAGGATGCCGCCGGTTTCGGCCAGCACTTTGGCCGCAATCGCCTCCCGGTCATCCTTCAGCCGGTTGTAGGTGACGATTTTCGCCCCCAACGCCCGGGTCGGCTCCATTTTCGACTTCGGCGCATCTTCCGGCATCACGATGGTGGCAGTTGCCCCCACATGTCTGGCGGCAATCGCGACTGCCTGCGCGTGGTTACCCGAGGAAAACGCCACAATCCCCCCCTTGCGCTCTTCCGGCGTGAGCGCCAGAATCAGGTTTGCCGCGCCCCGGATCTTAAACGCGCCGCCCCGCTGGAAATTCTCACATTTGATAAACAGCTTCATCCCGGCGCGCTCATCGAGACTATGCGATGTCAGCAAAGGCGTCCGTTTCACCAGCGGGCGTATGCGCTCCGCGGCTTCGCGGATCATTCCTGGGGTAATGGTGGAGGTGGACAAGAGGTCGTGTTAACGGCTGGCTTCAAACGCAAGCTGCTGAGCACGATTGTAACGAACGCGGTCCTGGTGTTCCTGATAGAGCGTACCGAAACCCGCCCAGTAGTATCCGGCAACAAACAGTCCAAGGAACGGTAAAGACGGGAAATTATAGGTCTGAACCGCGAAGACGCACATGTAGAGGAAGTATGTTCCGAATGCGAGCTCGAAATACGGCAGCACGCCGCTCTTGCTCTTGTACTTCTTCACGACTTTCCGCTGCACGTTGCCCTCGATCGCGTACTTCGGCGTCCGGACGAAGCCACTCTGCACCCCGAACAGCGCTTCCAGCACGGCGCGCGTGTTGATCAGCGTGAGCCCTACGCCGACTGCCATCAGCATCGGCAGGAAAAAGAAACTGCGCTTCCACGATTTCGGATGCAACTCGCGCTGCGCGATCACGTAGAAAGCCGAGATGGACCAGAACGATGCCACGATCAGCGGGAAATCCAGCAGCATCATCTGCCAGACGCCCATGTAAAACCGGACAATCATCACCGGCAGCATCAGCGCCGAAATGATGATCATCAGGGGGTAGGAAATATTGGGCGTGAGATGCATGAAGGCCTCGGCCTTCACGCGAAGCGGAATCTTCGACCGGACGATCGAAGGCATCAGCTTTTTCGCGCACTGCGTCAGCCCTTTTGCCCACCGGAACTGCTGTACCTGGAAGCCATGGATTTCGACCGGCAGCTCGGAGGGGCAATCGAGATCCGGAACATAGACGAACTTCCAGCCCTTGAGCTGCGCCCGGTAACTGAGGTCGGAATCTTCGGTGAGCGTGTCATGCTGCCAGCCGCCGGCATCGTCAATCATCGTACGCCGCAAAATCCCGGCCGTGCCGTTGAAGTTAAAGAAGTACCCGGCCCGGCTGCGCGCCCCGTGTTCCAGGATAAAGTGCCCGTCGAGCAGGATTGCCTCGACTTCCGTCAGGAAATTGAACCCTTTATTGAGATAGCTCCACCGCGTCTGCACCACTCCGACTTTCGGATCGGCGAAGTGATGGATCGTCCGCAGCAGGAAGTCCGGCGGCGGAATGAAGTCGGCGTCGAAAACCGCCACAAATTCGCCGGTCGCGCTCTTCAGGCCTTCCTGCAGGGCACCCGCCTTGAAACCCTCGCGATTGGTGCGGTGAAGGTACTGAATCGGATGCCCGATATTCAGGTAGCGTTCGCACAGAGCCTCGGCGAACGGGTGGGTGTCATCGGTGGAGTCGTCGAGAACCTGAATTTGCAGCAGTTCTTTCGGATACTCGATCTTCACTACTTCATCGATCAGCCGTTCGAGCACGTAGCGCTCGTTATAGAGAGGAAGCTGGACGGTAACGCGCGGCAGCGAATCGAATTTGCGGGGCGGTTCGCCGGTAGCCTTTTTCCGGTGCTTGAAATAGGTGTGAATCGTATCGAATCGATGCAGCCCGTAAAGCGAGAGAATACCGAGGATGCCGAAATAAGGAATCAGAATCGCCCAGTCAAACCACGCGAGTTGATGAATACCCGCGAATGTGTCGTCGAACATGCCGCGCGAGATCTTCGTCAGCGTGGACGTAACGAGCAAAGCGGGAACCAGCGAAGGCAACATAACTTAGAGAGCGAATTCGGCAAAGGCAGACCGGCCCCCGCCGGGCTGCAAAACAAACATATTTATTGTATAACGCCCAAACCCAACGGTTTGACGGGGATCAGGCCCGCAATACCGGTACCAGTGCGGGTTTCATAGCGAATCGCCATCAGAGATCGGACGGGTGGAAAAGGAGTAAGGGCCGTGCCTGGCAACGCCCTCCCCAAACGCCCGTCCGCAATCGGCTACCATGGTAGGCGGAGGAATGGCCGAGTGGTTGAAGGCGCCGGTCTTGAAAACCGTTAGAGTCGAAAGGCTCTCGGGGGTTCGAATCCCTCTTCCTCCGCCAGTTTTAACATTCCTGGAACCAAAACGCGCCGGTGCCGCCATACTATTTATGGCGGTATATTTCAGGTGAGGCTGCAAACTCCATGAATGGCCGGGTCTGGCGGCTGACCCGAATCGTCGCCTGCATCTTCTGCATGTGGCTGCTCGCGAGGACCGCGTACGCGTTCCTGCCCGAGGAGGACGAGGTCGGCGCCATGGTGCTGCTGCTGTGCGTTCTCGCCAGTTCCACCCTCGCCGATCGCGGTCTCGCTGTTGCCGCCTCTCTCGCCGCCGGTCTCTCGTTCAACTATTACTACATCGGCCCGGCCCTCAGCCTCCGGCTCAGCTCGGCGCAGGACGCAGTCAACGTCGGCGCGTTCATCATCGTCGCCCTCACCGGCAGCCACCTTTCGCTCAGCGCCCGCCAGCGCGCCCAGGACAGCGAACGCCGCCGTGGCGAGATGGAGCGGCTTCAGCGCCTTTCCGCCGCTCTGCTCTCCGCCGATACGGTACCGGACGCGGCGGAAAAGGCCGTGCGTGAGATCGTCAGTCTGTTCGGTGGAGGCGTGGTCCTCATGGTCGAAGGCGTCCAGGAATCTTTTCGCGCGGGCGCCACGGATGATACCGGCAGTCCGCCGCTCGTGCTTCACACTCCAAACCAGAATGGCCGCCTGGAGCTTCACGGCACGGGTCCTTCGGTGGAAGTGCGCAGCGCTCTCGCCAATCTGATCGGCCTGGTTCTCGACCGCGCCGCCGCCGCCGAAGCGCGCGCCCGCGTCGAAGCCACCCAGCGCGGCGAGCAGCTCCGCAACACAATCCTCAACGCCCTCGCCCACAATTTCAAGACTCCTCTCACCTGCATCAAGGCCGCCGCTTCCATGATGCGCGGCTCCGAGGAAGTTCCCGGCGCCTACAGTCATGAACTCGTGGAAGTCATCGACGAAGAAGCCGATCGCCTTGATGCTCTGATTCAGGACTCCCTCGATCTCGCCCGCATCCAGTCCCGCCAGGAAAATCCGCGTGTCGAAGACTGCACCATCGATTCCATCGTTTCCGGCGTACTCGAAAAGATGAAGCGCTATCTTGCGCGCCATACTCTGATCGTGTCGGTTCCCGAGGATCTGCCTGTAGTGCGTGGCGACCGTTTCCTGTTCGAGCAGATGATCGGCCAGATCCTCGACAATGTCTGGAAGTACGCTGCCGCGGGCGCGCGCGTCTGGATTACCGGGTGGCGATCGGGCGCGGAAATTATGCTGACGATCCGCAATGAAGGACCGCAGATACCGGAAGGGGAGCGCACGCTGATTTTCGATCGTTTCTACCGCGGCGCGCGCGACCGTGCGAGTGTGGAGGGGACGGGTCTCGGCCTCGCCATCGCAAAAACGATCGTGGAAGTACATGGCGGAAGAGTCTGGCTGCAGGCTGCCGCAGAGGGGCCCGAATTCTGTTTCGCGCTCCCCGCCGAACCAATCGAGAAAGGAAGAGAGCATGATCGAGAACCGTACTATATTGCTGATTGACGACGAGCCCCAAATCCGGAGAGTCCTCCGCACCAGTCTGGGCTCCAAAGGTGCCCGCGTCCTCGACGCCGCGAGCGGAGAGGAAGGGATCGAGATGCTGCGGCGTGAAACCGTGGATCTGATTCTGCTCGATCTCAACATGCCCGGAATGGGCGGGCTCGCCGCCTGCCGCGCCATTCGCAGCGGCTGGGATATGCCCATCGTCGTCGTCTCGGTACGCGATTCGGATCACGACAAAGTGGAAGCG
>DASZVV010000040.1:0-17724 GCA_035546955.1 Bryobacteraceae bacterium | reverse complement strand
GCCGCGGGCGCCCCAAGCCACTTCAGCTTCACTTTGCTCCCGGGCGACTCCAGGTTGCCATCGATGTCGAACGGCGCCCATTCGCGCAGTTGTGTGGGATCGGTCAGCGCCGACCAGACTTTTTCCGGCGAGTGACGCAGTTCGCGGACCAGAATGAGCGTCCACTTCTCATCACTGTCTTTACGGACCTGCGCGTTCGCCGGTCCCGGCATATACTGTTCGCGAGTTGTCATTGTTTTGTCTTCCTTTTGGTTTTCTGTTCCATGCGATCGAGGTGCCGCTCGAGCGCATCCACGTGCGCGTTCCAGAACCGCCGGAATGGCGCCAGCCACTCATCGATTTCCCGCAGCGGCTCCGGCCTCAGCCGGTAAAGCCGCCGCTGCGCATCCACGGTAGCCTCGACAAACCCCGCTTCCCGGAGCACCCTGAGATGTTTCGACACCGTCGGCTGCGGCATCCCCAGCTGCCGCTCAATCTCGCCGACCGACTGCTCCTGCAGCACCAGCAGATTCAGAATCGCTCGCCGGTTCGGCTCCGCAATAATCTCGAATACAGACTCCACGCTTCAGATATACCCCACTCCGTATATACGTGTCAAGGCATATAACAAAAATGATCGTCGCGATGAAATATGGGGCATGCACAAACGCCGCCACGAACATCGCTTCCGCACCACAACGCTATCAGAACTGCCGGTCGCCTACGAGCGAGTCCTCCTGAATGGTCAGCGCGATCAGCACCACCCAGGCGAACGGAAGCGCAAGATTCAGCCAGTTCTCTCCGCGAAAAGGCATTTCTTCGCCGATTTCGCCAAAGCCACAAAGATCGACCGCAGCGGCATCGCGCTCACGTTGACTTCGCGGGCGTCCGGGAACACCCGGCGCATCTGCGCCTGATGCTCGGCCGCGCTGAACCGCGAATCCGTAAACCGCGCCACCGGACCGAACTGCTCCACGTTCAGCCATCCCGCGGGCAGTCCTCCCGGCAGCATTCCGGCGTCGCTCATCACCACTTCCACACTGCGGAACCGCGTTGCCAGCGTGCCCATTTCTTCCGTAAACCGCACCACGCCCTGATCGATATAGGCCACGTGCGTGGCGAAGCTTTCGATCTCTGCGAGATCGTGCGACGCCAGAAATACCGTTGTCTCCGTGCCCGCCGCCAGAATCGTCTCAATTACCTGATCGCGCACCAGCACATCCAGATTGCTGAATGGCTCGTCGAGAAACAACAAGCTCGGGTGATACGCCAGCGTTGCCGCGATCGCAGCCTTCACGCGCTGTCCGCGAGAAAGCGATTTCAGCGATCGATCCAGCGGCAGCTCATAGGCCCGCACAAACCCGGTCACATCCGCGTCATTCCAGGCCGGGTAGAACGCCTTACAGTACTCGAGAAACCGCGCCACTGCCCGCAGCATGTTCAGGCAGATCTTCATGGCGGTCGACTTTCCCGCCCCGTTCGGACCCACAAGCGCGAAGACGGACCCCTCCGGCACCTCGACCGTCAGCGATTCGAGCGCTTCCACGCGTCCGAAATTTTTCGCGAGCCGGTCCGTTCGCAGCATCATGTTCACTTCGGCACCTCCTTCGATTGCAGCCGCCGCCACTGCTCGGCAATCGATTCCTGCAGTTCCTCCAGGCTCACCCCGAGCCTGATCGCTTCCACCGTGAGCTGTTCGATATCGCCCCGCAGCAATCGTGTCCGCTCCGCGCGCGGCGTGGAAGGCGGCTGCGCGACCACAGTCCCAATCCCCGGACGCACCTCCAGCAGCCCTTCCTGCTGTAATTGCGCAATTACCCGCTGCGCCGTGTTGGCATGAATCCTGATCGCCTTGCTCAGCGCCCGGACAGAAGGAAACGCATCCCCCGGCTTCAGCCGTCCGGAGATGATCGCCTTCCGCGCCGCGAACGCTACCTGCTCATAGGCAGGAACGCCGGGCAACAAGGCTACCTGAAAGGGCGCCACAGGTGTACTATGTACCTTGTTACACGTGGAAGTCAAGCTCTTTTCGCGAGCCTGCGTTGAGTTGTGAAACTAGAATCCGCTCGGCTTCACCCAAAAGCTCTCTTCCCAGACCGCTCCGGGTGCGAGCATCTGCTGTTCCCTGTAGAGACCCTTCTGCGCGAGGTTCATGGCGTCGGTGATTCCCGCCATCGGCTCGATAGCGAGGAAATTCGGATCCGGCGTCGGTCCGCCGCGTCCCGCTCCACGTCCGCGCCCCTGCGGCGCGCTTGCATTGGGATTCGGTTCAGGGCCGCCCCGTTCCGGAGGGATGGCCGCGGGCGTCGGGTTTGGCGAGTACAGCACGGCGGCCTGAAACTTTGGCCCGAACGTCAGATCGATGCGCTGTTTTTTATCCCACATCGCAATCGCCGCCCCGCCCTTTGTATCGCGAATCAGATCGCCGAACACGTGATCCAGACTGTAGTCCTTCAGGGGAACATTTTTCGGATCGGGAAAGAAGGTTTCGATGGGCTTCGTCTCTCCCGTCGGAATCTTGTTCGGCGCCAGAATCCAGTGCGTGCGCGCAGCGATGCTGAAATTCCACTCCTCGCGCGGCGTATCGGTCAGGTGATAGTACGGATGAAATCCAATCGCGATCGGCATCGGATCCGTGCTCAGATTCTCGATCTTCGTATGCACTTCGAGCACACCGTCCTTCAGCCGGTACGTCATCTCGATCGTATGTGCGAAGGGGAACTGCGCCATCCAGTCCGGATGCCGGTAAAACTCCAGCCGGCTCGTCACCCACGCCTGATTTTTGTCGGCCCTCGCCTCCACCACTTTCCACTGATCGGTGGAACTCAGAAACCCGTGGATCGGAATCGCACCCCGTACATTTCCCAGGCCTTCGTTGAAGACGTATTTCTTCCCGTTCGCGTAAAAAGCCGGCTCGTCCAAACGATTTGCCCACGGCGCGAGAAACGGAATTCCAGCCAGCGCCGGCCGCTGCTTATACGCCTCCGGAGTTACCGCCGGGAAGTAGAGCACGTTTGTGCCGTTCACCTTCATCTCATATGCAACGTTCCCTACCGACGTGATGATGGAGACGACCGTGTGATGCTTCCCGTCCTCCAGGTGGACGACATCGCCATCCTGCTTCGCGGAGTACTGGGCCGCCGCCGGCAGCGAACAGAAGATCGCAATCAGAGCCGCTGTTGAGATTTTTCCGGCCGTCATCATCTACCTCGGAAGGGCGAACGTGAAAAGTCCGCCGGTGCCGGAGATCGCGACATACTGCCGCCCATCCACCGCGTAGCTCATGGGCGACGCAGCAAGGGGCGCGCCGGTGTCATATCTCCAGAGCAACTTTCCGCTCACGGCATCGAGCGCGATGAAGTAGCCTTCCGTCGTCGCCGCGAACACCACGTTACCCGCCGTGGCGAGCACGCCCGGCGGAAGCGCCGCCTGCGCCAGTTCGAATTTCCACTGAGTCTTTCCGGTCTCCGGATCGATCGCCATAACACCCTGCGTGTTCGGCTGCCCGCCCGCCGGCGGAGGCCCGAACCCACCGCCATTCCCACGTCCCTGATACTGCCGACCGGCCTCATACGTCTGCGGACCCGCCGAATAATTTCCCGGGGAATCGTGATACACGAGGTAATACCAACCGGTTTTCGCGCTGTAGGACGGCGCCTGGAAATTCGTTCCGCCGCCCAGCGACGGATACACCGTCACTCCTTCCGCATTGGCGCGCCAGTTATCTGCGAAAACGGGACGGCCGTTCGCATCCCACTCCTTCACCCATGTGGCGCGCACGAACGGTGTGGCCGAAAGCAGCTTGCCAGTGACGCGATCGAGGACATAGAAGACGCCGTTGCGATCCGCATGCAGCAGCAGTTTGCGCGCCTGGCCGTGCCATTGCCGGTCCACCAGAATCGTGTCTTCCGTGGAATCCCAGTCGTGCGTGTCATTCGGCGTGAACTGGTAGTGCCACCTGCGCGTGCCGGTATCCGGATCGATTGCGACAACGGACGCCGTGAACAGATCGTCGCCTTTGCGCATATCGCCATTGATCACCGGGCCCGGATTGCCGACAGTCCAATACACAAGGTTCAGGGCAGGATCGTAAACCCCGGTGAGCCACGTGCCGCCTGAGCCATGCTGCCAGCTATCGCCTTCCCACGTATCATTGCCGAATTCGCCCGGTCCCGGAATCGCATTCCAGTGCCACAGCTTCTTGCCGGTTGCCGGATCGTAGGCTTCAAGGAATCCGCGAATGCCGAATTCACCGCCGGAGATGCCGGTGATGATCTTGTCTTTGACGACCAGCGGCGGGCAAGTCAGTTCATAACCTTCTTTTGTGTCGGCAAGCTGCACTTCCCAGAGTTGCTTGCCTGTATGCGCATCGAGCGCGACCAGCGCGGCATCGAGCGTGCCGACGAAGACACGGTTGTCGAGAATCGATACGCCGCGGTTCACGCGGTTGTTCTCATAAGGATTGCGAACCTTCTGCGGACGGTCATAGCGCCATAGCAGCTTACCGGTCTTCGCATCGAGAGCGAGCACCTGGGTCGCTCCGGCGTTCGCGGCACCTATCGGTCCGGTGGTGTAAAGAATTCCATCGACCACGAGGGGCGTCGCCTGGATCTGGCCTTCGCCGGCGATCGGCGCCATCCACTGCGCCTGGAGGTTCTTTACATTCGCGTTCGTGATTTCTGTCAGAGCGGAATAATGCGTACCCGAGAGATCGCCCCAGTAGGTGGTCCAGTTCGCCGGCTCTTTCGATGCATTCAGAATACGATTCCAGGGAAGAACCGCATGGGCGGGATCGGCCGCCGCCGCGGGATCGGCCGAAGCCTTCAGGTAAGCGGCAACATCGCGAATTTCCGTCGTGCTCAGGCGCGCCGCATAATCGGACGGCATGAGCGACGTCATATCGATCTTCAGATCCTTCAGGGCTGCACGGTCGAACGAGCGGAACACGCCATTCGTATCGATCATCTGGATCGTGAAGGAATCCTGCGATTTGCGCGTACCTTTATAGACCTTGCCGTCTGCGGTCGTCGCTGTCACGGTTGCGCGAGCTGCGGCTCCCCCGCCTCGCCCTCCGCGGCCGCCGCGCCCACGTCCACCGCCGCCGCCGGCCGCAGGAGACGCATTTGGATTCGTGACGAACGCCTCAATCTGATCGGCGTTGAGCGCGGTGAAGGTCAGATCCGGACCGACCGGCATTCCTTTTCCGTTGAACTGATGGCAGGAAAGGCATCCGCCCTTCCCTTCGAATACTGATTTGCCGGCCGCGGCATCACCACCGCCCGGCTCCGCGGACGAAACCGTGGCCGACGCCCCACCACCTGCGTTCAGCGTCCTCATGTAACTGACGATCTGCCAGATCTGATCAGTGCTTAGTTGCGCGTAGCCGGTCATCGCGGTATTGCGAATGCCGTTCCGAATGTTGAGGAAGATCTCGCCGTCCTCCGATCCGTGCTGATAATTCGCGATTCCCTGGGCGTGGCAACTCTGGCACTGCCCGGTAAAGAGCGTGCGCCCCGCCGCGATCGCGGCGGCCTGTCCGGCGAACGGATTTTTCTGCGCCTCCGCCCGGTCCGACTGCCCGGCAAGCCACCCGGCAAAGACGACAAATCCACCAATCAAAAGGAAAAGGGAGCGCAAACGCATAGCTGCTAGTGTATGACGTCCGGAACGGGGATTTTTCGTTCCCGCGCACCTTCCCCTTGATAATCGACAAGACCTGGAGTAAACTCGCTCTTGTAGATCATCAAGGGGAGAACGATGAAGCCGACCGACCTTGTGCAGGGAACCCTGGATTTGCTGATCATGCGCACGCTGGCGCTCGAGCCGATGCACGGCTGGGCGATCGCGCAGCGTATACAGCAGATATCGAAAGGCGTGCTGCAGGTGCAGCAGGGGTCGCTCTATCCGGCGCTGTACCGGCTGGAGGAGCAGGGCTTTATTCAGTCGGAGTGGGGCGAATCGGAGAACAAGCGCAAGGCGAAGTTCTACACGCTGACTCGCGCGGGGAAGCAGACGCTGGAGAAGCAGATCGAGCAGTGGGACCGGCTCTCTGCTGCGGTGTCGCTGGTGATTCGCGAGGCGTAGATGCGCGGCTTTTTTGAGCGAAGCCTCGACCGAATCCGGTTCCGGCTGCGGACGCTGTTCCATCGCGCTGAGGCGGAGAGCGAACTCGATGCCGAGATGCGGTTCCATCTCGAAAACCTGATCGAGCAGAAGCGCGCGGCGGGGATGAGCGCCGCGGAGGCACGGGATGCGGCGCGGCGCGAGATGGGGAGCATCGGGCTCTATAAGGAAGAGTGCCGGGATTCGCTGGGGGTACGGCTGCTGAGCGACCTCTGGCAGGACATTGGCTATGGACTGCGGGTGTTGCGGCAAAGTCCCGGGTTCACGGCGGTAGCTGTGCTGTCGCTCGCGCTTGGGATTGGTGCGAATACGGCGATTTTCACGCTGCTCGACAGTGTCGTGCTGCGACAGTTGCCGGTGAAGAATCCAGGCGAGTTGATGCAGCTCGAACTGCAGACGAAGAGAAGGCCGATGGAGAACTTCTCTTACGCTTTCCTGCAGGCGGTGGAGCGGGTTCCGGATCTGTTTGAATCGGTGTTTACCCAACGCGATTCGGAATTCACGATCGGGCCAGGGGGCGACGCCTCCCCGATTCGGGGCGCCTATGTCACGGGGAACTACTTCGACACACTCGGCATCTCGCCATTCATCGGGCGCACGATCAGCACTTCGGACGATGCGGGCGAGAATCCGGTGACCGTTCTCAGCTATCCATTTTGGGTGGATCAATTCGGATCGGACCGGTCTATTACAAATCGCACCATCATCGTGAATGGCGCGGCAGTAAGGATTGTTGGCGTACTGCCGAAAAACTTCACCGGTGTTAACGTGGGCGCCGTACCCGCGTTCTACGTTCCACTGCGCCTCGAACCGGTCCTGGCGAAGGACCGCTCGATGCTGAAAAAAAGGACCTCGTGGTGGCTGGCGATCCTCGCGCGCCCCAGACCCGGCGTCACACAGGCGCGAGCGCAAGCCATTCTTCAGGCAGCCTGGCCGAGCCTTCTTAAGGAGGCGTTCGATCCACGAGACCAGAACGACCTTTCTGTGAGGAAGCCGTTCGTCATCGATGCGAGCCGGGGCTTTTCGGGAATCCGCGAAGACTTTTCGCGGCCGCTCTATTACCTTATGGGAATCTCCGGGCTCGTGCTGCTGATCGCCTGCGCCAATATCGCCAATCTGCTCCTGGCCCGCACAAAAGCACGTCAACATGAGATTGCGACCCGGCTCGCCCTTGGCGCCAGCCGGTTTCGCGTGCTGCGGCAACTGATGACGGAGAGCCTGCTGCTTTCCGGCGCCGGCGCGGCGATTGGTTTGCTGATCGCCTCTCCGTGCAGCCGTCTGCTGGTCTCGCTGATTTCGGAGGCCGCTATGACGGTTTGGCTGGATGTGACGCCCGACCTGCGAATTCTCAGTTTCGCCACTCTGCTGGCGCTGCTTACCGGACTGCTCTTCGGAGCCGCGCCGGCGCTGAGCGCGACCTCCGATTCCGTCAGGGACACTCCGCGAACGGCCACGAGACACACATTCTTCGGAAAAGCGCTGGTAGTTTCGCAGGTATCGCTTTCGCTGCTTCTGCTGATCGCGGCGGGGCTCTTCGCCCGCACCTTCTGGAATCTGACGCATCAGGATCTCGGCTTCGAGCCCCGAAATGTGTACACGGGGCACATCGATCCGCGCGATCTGGGAATCAAAGACGACGCACTCCGCCGGCTGTACGGAGATCTGAACGATAAACTCAACCACGAGCCCGGTCTGCAGACGGCGAGCCTCGCGATGATGTCGCCGGTTGCTTACTGCTGCTGGGGAGAAGATCTGCAGTCGGCGGAGAGCCTCCATCCGGAAGAAAGGACGAATTCGGCGATGAATATGGTGGCGCCGGGGTATTTTGCGACGTTCACAACGCCGATTCTTCTGGGTCGCGACTTTTCGCCGGACGACGATGCCCGTCACCCTCTTGCAGCGATCGTTGATGCGGGTCTCGCGAAGCATCTCTTCGGCGCAGCGAATCCGATCGGCCGGCATATCAGTGTGCTGGGCGATAAGAATCTGCAGAACGTGGAAATCATCGGCCTGGCGAAGGACGCGAATCAGCAGGGACTGCGCAAAGGGGTGGAGTACACCGCGTATTTCAGCGTGCTGCAGTCGCCGCATCCGGAAGACATGCTCATTGCGGTTCGATCGAATGAAAACGCCACTGCAGTTCAGACGTCGGTTGCCCGCATTGTGCACTCGGTGAGTCCACAAACACCGGTCACGCTCAGCAGCTTCGAGGCACAGATCGGAGATCAGTCGAAACAGGACCGGCTGACGGCGATCCTTTCGAATTTCTTCGGACTGCTGGCGGTGAGTCTGGTTTGCATCGGGCTTTATGGGCTGATGTCTTATACGGTGGCGCGGAGGACCGGCGAGATCGGAATTCGGATGGCGCTCGGGGCGGAGGGCGGGCGGGTGCGCTGGATGGTGCTTCGCGAAGCGCTCGTGATGGCCGGGGCGGGGATTGCGATTGGCGTTCCCTGCGCGGTTGCCTGCGCGAAGATGCTTTCGTCGTTGCAGGATATGTTGTTCGGGCTGAAAGCGAGCGATCCGGCAACGGTTGCGGCGACGGCGGTGCTGCTGCTGGGGGTGGCCGCGGTCGCAGGTTTCCTGCCGGCTCATCGGGCTACGCGGATTGAGCCGATGGTGGCTTTGCGGCATGAGTGAAGTGTTTCAGGAGAAGCGCGCCTGACGGAAGCCCGGCCCCACAATCGCTATTCGGTTCTCAGTGCCTCCACGGGGTTGACGCCGGCAGCGCGGCGCGCCGGGATGTAGCTGGCGATGAGCGCGGCGGCGGTGAGGACGGCGGTTACCGCGGCGAGCGTCGGGATGTCCCAGGACTGGACGCCATAGAGGAGATCCTTCAGCAGTTTGGCGGCGGCGAGGGCGGAGGCGATGCCAATTGCCAGTCCGAGCGTGGTGAGGATCGTGGCTTCCTTCAGGACCATGCGGTTGACCGATTGCGCGCGGGCTCCGAGCGCCATGCGGATGCCGATCTCGCGCGTACGCTGGCCGACTGAGTAGGCGATGACGCCGTAGAGTCCGATCACGCTCAGCAGGAGCGCCGTGCAGGCAAAGCCTCCCACCATCCACGCCGAAGAACGGTGAATCCAGGCGGACTGCGATTCGTCGATACGCGCATCCATGGTTTGTTCCTCGACGGTAACGATGCCGGGATCGAGATCGTGAATTGCGGTGCGAAGTTCAGAGACGACCGCAACGTCTGAACGGGTGGTTCTTGCGAGGACGTAGAAGCCTTCATCTGTATTCTGATCGAAGGGGAAGTAAAGCACGGGCCGGTTGGGCGTATCGAGAGCGCCCTCTTTGATATCGGCCACGACGCCGACGATCGTCATTGGCTTCGCATTATCGCCGAGCTGCTGGATCTGCTGCCCCAGGGGGTTTTGCCCGGGGAAATACTGCCGGGCCATTGACTGGTTCACGATGAGCACGAGAGGTTTGTCAGCGGTGTCATCGGCGGAGAAGTTACGGCCGCGGAGCAGTGTGGCGCCGATCGTCCTGAAATAGCCGGTACTGATGTCGCGAAACGCGGTGTCGTTGTGTTCGCCATGCCAGGGCCGGCCCACGACTTTGAACCATGTGGTGTTGCCCCAGCCGCTCACCGGAATACTGGACGTGAGTCCGACCGATTGCACGCCGGGCAGCGACCGCAAACGATCATCAATGCGGCGTTCCAGCGCGACGAGCTGTTCGGTTTTCGAATAACTCTTATCGGGCGAGGCGAGGAAAAGCGTGGCGAGGTGGCTGGGCTCCATCCCGATATTGACGCGCAGGAGAAGCGCGAGACTGCGACCGAGCAATCCTGCGCCAACGAGCAGTACGACGGCAGTCGCGAGTTCGAGCACGATCAGTTTGGAACCCATATTTCGCCAGGCCAAACCGGTGCTGGCGCGGCCGCTCTCCAGCGCCAGTGGAATGCGTATGGCCGGCGCGAGGGAGAAGAGCAGGGCGGCTGCCAGCGAGACTCCGGCGGCGAAGAGGATGGACAAAGCGCTGAGGTGCAGACCGGCGAACATCGGCAGATGACCGAGGAGATCAGCCGGGATGAGCGCAGTGAGCAGCCGAATCACCTGCGATGCCCCGAGGAGACCGAGTGTAGCCCCGATGCCGACCAGCACCAGACCTTCGGCGAGGAACTGGCGCATCAGCCTCGATCGCCCGGCACCGAGAGCCGCACGGACGGAGATTTCGCGACGCCGGGTTTCGGAGCGAACCAGAAGAAGGCTGGCGACATTGATGGTGGCGATGCAGAGCAGCAGCGTGGCTCCGCCGAGCAGAATGAGGAGAATGGGACGGATATCGCCGACGATTATGTCGCTGAGAGGAGCGACAGTCGCGCCCTGATCGCGATTGGAACCGGGATACTGCCGTTCCAGTTGCTTCGCGATCAGCTTGACATCCGCCAGTGCGGAAGCCTCCGATACGCCGTGCCGGAGACGCCCAACACCACTCAGCGAATGACAACTGCGGCGCTTCATACATTCGTCAGTAGCATGGACCGCCACCCAGTACTCGGAAGGCTCGGCAGGGACGAACTGGAAATCGGCCGGCAAGACGCCGATGATGACGTAAGGATCGCCATCCAGAATAACGGACTTGCCGAGGACGTTTTCGCTGCCGCCATAACGCTTTTGCCAGGTGGAATAGCTGAGGATGATGGTCCGGGGCGCGGAAGGCTGGTCTTCGCCCGGATTGAAATCACGACCGAGCAGCGGGCGGACACCGAGCGTGCGGAAGAAGCCGGCGCTGACCATGGAACCCCTGGAAGGAACAGCGCCCGCGGGGGTCGTGAGGGTAAAGCCGTTGTGACGATAGACATCGAGAGAGCTGAATGACTTGTTGTCTTTCTTCCAGTCCTCATAATCCGGCCAGGAAAGCGGGCATTGGGGGCAGTGTTCGGCGATTTCGTAGACACCGAGAAGATGCGCGCTGTCCTGGTAGGGGAGCGGCTTGAGGAGCGCGGCATCGACGAAGACAAAAATGGCGACGCTGGCGCAGATACCGAGGGCGAGCATGAAGATGGCGGTGCCGCTGAAAACCAGGTTTTTTCGCAGCTGACGAATGGCGAAAGAGATGTCTCGCATGAGGTTGTCCACCAGATTGAAGCCGCGCGTATCGCGGCACTCTTCTTTTTTTTGTTCATAACCGCCGAATTCGCGCAGGGCGGCGGCTCGGGCTTCGCGCGGGTTCATGCCGCGCGCGATGTCTTCATCGATCTGGCGCTCGAGGTGATAGCGGAGCTCTTCATCGAGCTCACTTTCGACGGCGGCGCGGGAAAAGGCGGTGCGCAGGCGAAGCTGGAATTTTGTCCACTGCCGCATGGCGTTTCTCTTCAGCTCGCGCGCACCACCTGCGTGATGGCGGCGGAGAGGCGCTCCCAGTTGCCGGCTTCGGCTTCGAGAGCCTTTCGTCCGGCTTTGGTCAGCGAATAGTATTTGGCGCGGCGGTTGTTTTCGCTGACGGCCCATTCGGCGGCGATCCAGCCGTTTTGTTCGAGCTTGTGGAGGCTGGGATAAAGCGCGCCCTGGCCGACCTGGAGGACATCGCCGGACATCTGGCGGATGCGCTGGGCGATGGCCCATCCGTGCATCGGCTCAATGCCGATGACTTTGAGGATGAGGAGATCGAGGGTTCCCTGAACGAGGTCTGTGGGTTTGCTCATTGCCGGCTTTTCGAACTCCTCTCAGTTACTGAGAGGAGCGTAGCATTTGTCCGGCTGCGAGCGCAAGAGGAATGTTCTACGCAGCTTCAGAAAGTGCGGGAGGAGCGGCGCGCGCACAGCAGCGTTTGGCTTTGAGGCCCGATCCACAGGGGCATGGCGCGTTGCGGGGCATAGGGGGCGCGGGAGTGTGGGTTTGTTTTGTAAATGGCGGTTCGGCGGAAGCGGCGAAGCAGCGGTCAAGAAGGGCGCTCTCCCGGCGGCGCTGGATTTGTGATTCGCGGAGGATGGCGTTGGATTTATCGATGAGTCCTTTGTAGACAGTGCGCCAGTCGCAGAGGCCGGGACCGGTGTGGGGCGGTTTGCCGTCGAAGTATTCGAGGCGGAGCTGGCGCTGGGTCTGGAGGGCGCGAAGTTCGGCGAGGCAGCGGTGGAGGATGCGGTTACTCTGCGCGCGGGCGCGATCGACGGATTGCTGCGCGGCGCCGTCGAGGAGGCATTCGGATTCCGCTTCGATTTCGCCGCAACGGCGGAGACGCCAGAGCGCGCTGCGGATCTCGTTTACGACGGCTTCTTCGATGGGACCGGTGGGACGAAGGTCCGCGCGAATAGATTCGTCGAGTGCAGCCCAGACGGGGAGTTCGTGGGCGAGGACGAAGTCCCTGGTGGAGAAGAGTCCGGATTTGGTGGCGTTTTGGGAGACCGCGGATTTGCCTTCGGGTGTGCGGGGGCCGGTGGAGCTTTGGGCGTTGGTTTGATTGGCTGCAACTTTGGCGGGGGATGTGGACACGGGGATCCTTTCGGTTCGAGGATACCGGCAGTGTCAAGAAATTACGGTGGCCGGGGGGATGAATTTATTGAAAGGAATGGAAATAAAAAGACAACTTTGTCGAAAAACGGAATGGCGAGTCACGCAGAGCGGCTATGCCGGCAGGCGCGCTGCGGGAAGCGAGAGATGAGAAAACCGGGGCAAGTAACGTTTTCGCAGGAGGCGAGTATTCGTGTTCATGAAATACCTCTTACTGCTGACGGCAGTGTGCCTGTGCGCGGCCACGTTTGAGGCTGCGAGCGTCAGGGTCCACCAAACGGATTCGCGGGGGGACAGGGAAAGTTACAAAGGCGGGCGGCTGGAGATGACAAATGTCACGCTGCGGATGCTGATCCGGTTTGCGTATCGCGTCCCGGATCCGCAGATTGCGGAGGGGCCGAAGTGGATTGACACCACACGATTCGATATCGCGGCGAGAGCGGACCATCCGGCGGACGGTCCCGAACTGATGGATATGCTGCAGCCGCTGCTCGCGGAGCGCTTTCAACTGAAATTCCACCACGAAACGAAGACGCTGCCGGGTTATGCAATCACGGTGGCGAAGAATGGGATGGTGGCGAAGCCGGGCGGCGGGGATCACTGCGGCACCAGCACGAACCCGGGATATATCGACGCGAAATCCTGCACGATGGCTGAGTTAACGACGCGTCTGGCGACTATCCTGCAGCGGCCGGTGGCGGACCTGACGAAGGAGTCGCAGAGATACGATTTCGTGTTGCGATGGACGCCTGACAACATGGAATCGGGCGGCGCTGCCGAAGGGATTTCGCTGTTCGCCGCACTGCAGGAGCAAGTGGGAGTGAAGCTGGAATCGCAAAAAGCGCCGGTAGACGTATTAGTGATCGATCGTGCAGAATTGCCCTCGGGAAATTAATCCCGCGCATTTACCGGGGGGAACCTATAGAATAGAGATGCAGGCAAGAGCCGTCTTAACCGTCTGGACCGGCTGGCTCCTCTCGTTTGCGAGAGGAGCTGGGCTATGCCACGATCGGACTATGCGCCACGTGCATTGTGGACGCAACTCAGGAATCACGAAGCGGCACTGGTGCAATCCAGACAGATACTGAACGACATGCGGGAGTGTATTGCCCGTACGCAGGTGGCTATCCAGCTGTTTCAGGATAAGCCAGAATCGCGCGCGCCGTTCGACTGGTTTCACGGATACGACGACGAGCCTGAGGGCGTGGCGTATACTACGACTCAATCGCCGCTTGAAGCCGACACGCCGAAGAATTCCACAGACTGCTGAACGTTTATCGCTGGCGCTTGCCGCCGTGCTGGTGCTGATCATCGGGTTCGCCGCGTTCCGGACGTGGCAGGACTTCGGGCGGCGCAGCGACCAACTGGAAATCACGCAGGGCGTCGTCAACGGAACGAATGCGCTGCTTTCTTCGCTGAAAGACGCGGAGACGGGCAGCGCGGCTTCCTGCTGACAGGCGAAGAACGCTATCTGGAGCCCTATGAACAGGCCTTACGAGAAGTGCCTGTGACGCTCGACCGGCTCTTCTCGGTCACGAAGGAGCGGCGTCCGGACCAGGCGCAGCAGATGGATCGGCTACGGCCTCTCGTGATCGAGAAGCTCGATGAGCTGCGGACCACGATCGAGGCGAGGCGAAACCAAGGGCCGGATGCGGCGCTCGCGATTGTCCGGACCGATCGCGGAAAGGCTGTGATGGACCGGATTCGCGGGATCTGCGCGACGGTGCAGTCGGTTGCGAACCAGCAACTCACGTAGTATTCCGCGGAGGCGAGAGAGAGCGCGAACAACCTGGGGATCATCAGTACTGCTGGAAGCGTGGGGCTCCTCATTATGCTCACGCTGGCTACGGCAACTATCCAGCGGGGGACGCAGCGGCGCGAGGATCTCATCGGGGCGCTCGACGAATCGCGTGACCGGCTGCAGACGACGCTGACGAGCATTGGCGATGGGGTGATCACGACGGATGGGGACGGCAGGGTGACGCTGTTGAATCCGGTGGCGCAGGCGCTCACCGGCTGGACGCAGCAGGATGCCGAGGGAAGGCCGCTCGAAGAGATTTTCATCATCCGGAACGCGGACAGTGGAGCCGAGGTGGAGAATCCGGTCCGCAAAGTTCTGCGGGAGGGCAATGTTGTGGGTCTGGCGAACCACACGGTGCTGATTGCGAAGAACGGGCAGAAAATTCATATCGACGACAGCGCCGCGCCGATCCGCCATGCGAATGAGGTTGCGGGGGTGGTTCTTGTTTTTCGCGATATCACGGAGCGCAAACGGTCGGAGGAGGCACTGCAGGCGTCCAACACGGCGCTCTCGCTCGCGAACGATGACCTGAGGCAGTTCGCATTCGCGGCGAGCCACGATCTGCAGGAACCGCTGCGCATGATTACGGCGTATTCGCAATTGCTGGTCCGGGGGTATGGCGGAGAAGGTTCCAGCGCGCAACGCGAGGGCGAGGCGGCGGTGTGCATCGACTTCATCACGCAGGGCACGAAGCGGATGCGCGAGCTGCTGGCGGATCTGCTGGCCTATACGCAGCTCACCGGCGAAACGGAGCTGACGATTGGCCCGGTGGATTTGAACGAGGCGGCCGCGACGGCGATTGAGAACTGTTCGCTGGCGATCGCTGAAACGGCGGCGAGTGTTACAAGCAAGGCGCTGCCGGTGGTGGCGGGGTACAAGCCGCATTTCGTGCAGTTATTCCAGAATCTCATCAGTAACGGGATCAAGTACAGAAGCGAGCGGCCGCCGCGGGTGCATGTTTCGGTGCAGCGGGAAGGCGGGTACTGGCGGATTGCGGTAAAGGACAACGGGATCGGGATTGCGCCGCAGTATCAGGAACAGATTTTCGGGGTTTTTAAGCGGCTGCATGGGAGATCGATCCCCGGGACGGGGATTGGGCTGGCGATTTGCAAGCGCGTGGTGGAGCGGTATGGCGGGAAAATCGGCGTAGAATCGGAGGCTGGTGAGGGGGCGACGTTTTACTTCACGGTGCCGGTGAATTCTTTTGGGCCACAGAGCAATACAGATGCACACGGATGAGAAGAAAACCTCTCTTGTTCTACTGGTGGTCTGTGCCTGTACGCTGAGTGCTCAGGCGCCTTCGTTTGAGGTTGTTTCGGTGAAGCCGTGGAGTGCACCTGGTGGCGCTCCACCGCGGGTGAAGGTTATGCCGACGGGGGCGGCTCCGGCGATCAGCGACCGCGTGCATTTCATCGGGCAGATTGAGCTGCTGATCGAGTCGGCGTATGGTCTTCCCTTCTCTTCCGAGACCAGGATTGTGGGTGGGCCGGAGTGGATGCGGAGTGAAGCGGACCGGTATGAAATAACCGCGACGATCGATGCGGCGCGCTATGCGGCGATGCAGAAGATGACGCCGGCGGAGCAAAAGGAGCAGGTTGCGCTGATGGAACGATCGCTGCTTGCCGACCGCTTCGGACTGCGGGTGCACATGGAGACGCGGGAGATGCCGCGGTACGGACTGGTGGTCGCGAAGGGCGGAAGCAGGATGGAGCGGGCCGCCGATGGCGCGGAGAGCCAGTTGTCGTTCTCCCGAAGTGCGCAGGGGAATGAAGTCCGGGCGACGGCGGTTTCGGTCGCCGAACTGGCAAAGTCACCGTTCGTCCGGATGGATGAGCGGCAGATTGTGGATCAGACAGGCATGGAGGGCCGCTTCAATTTCACGCTGCGGTTCCGGGCTACGGATGACGATTCAGGGCCCTCACTGCCGACCGCGCTGCAGGAGCAACTGGGGCTGCGGCTGGTTCCGGAGACTGGGCCGGTTCAGGTTGTGGTGATCGACCACATCGAACGGCCTTCCGGGAACTGATTCCGATCCAGTCAGAAGACTTCGAAGCAGAAGGCGTC
The DNA here is from genome assembly GCA_035546955.1 of Bryobacteraceae bacterium. GTDB lineage: Bacteria > Acidobacteriota > Terriglobia > Bryobacterales > Bryobacteraceae > BOG-234. Next base: position 1,296 of record DASZVV010000040.1, on the reverse strand, counting down.
GTTTGAGCCATCGGGGCTGAGGGAGTATTCGCCGGGATCGAGACTGTCGAGAACGCGGATCTGGAAGAGGGCGCCGCGGACTTTCGAGACGTCGATATTGAGGGGAATTGCGCCGCCTTTTCCTTTTTTCTTAAACGCGATTTCGCGGTGTCCGTTTTTCACTTCGAGACGGAAGAGCTGGAGGCGTGTGGCGTCAAGGCTGTCGGTATCGATCACGAGCATGGGACTGGCGAGGGGCGTCCGGGAGGTGGATTTGTCGCCGGGGATGGTGTAGATGGTGTCGTCTTTTTTCGTTTGTTCGGCGGCTTTGACGGGTTCGGTTTCGATCAGATTGTCGGCCTGGACGATGAAAGGGATGTTTTTCTTCGGGGGAGGGCCGCCGGTGTAACGCTGCTGGGCGGCGGCGGGGAGGATGATGAGGGCGGCGGTGAGGAGGGCGATGGCGGGGGTGTGGGCCATGGATTCATTATTCACCCGGCGGCATTGGCTTTCAGCCAGGTTTCTATGGCGGGGTCGTTGAAGTCGCGCGCGAGGAGTGAGGCGCCGGGGAGGTCGGAGTAAGTTGTGGTGATGCCGATGACGCGCATGCCGGCGGCGAGGGCGGCGGCGACACCGCCGTGGGAGTCTTCGAAAACGACGCACTCGCAGGTGGGGACGCCGAGGAGGGCGGCGGCGCGGAGATAGACGTCGGGATGCGGTTTGGGGTTGGGAACCTGGTGGCCGTCGACGATGACCTGGAAGAAGCGGGCGAGGTGGGCTTCGCGGAGGACGAATTCGACGTTGGGGGGCTCGGCATTGGTGGCGACGGCTTTGGGGAGACCGGAGTGGCGTTCGAGAAAGGCGTGGAGGCCGGGAACCAGGGTTTCGAGAAGGCGCGGGGCGAGCATTTCGCGATAGAGCGCTTCTTTGGCGGCGCCGTGGGCGAAGACCTGTTCGTCGGTGAGATCGGCGCCGAGGAAATCGCGGACGATCATGTCATTGCGCTTGCCGTACATGCGGCGGTGCATTTCCTCGGTGGTTTCGATGCCGTGGCGGCGGTTGTATTCGGCCCAGGACTCGCGGTGGAGCGGGTTGGAATCGACGATGACGCCATCCATATCGAAGATGAGCGCGCGGATTTTATTCACCGGGTGCGCCTCCGGGCTGGGCGACGGGGGCGAGTTCGGCGTCGAGCCAGGCGAGGTAGCTGGGGGAGCCGGTGAGGATGGGGAGCGCAACGACTTCGGGGATTTCGTAGGAGTGGGCGGCTTCGAGCACGGTGCGGAGAGGTTCGAAGCAGGCGCGCGAAGTTTTGAT
>DASZVV010000039.1:0-9873 GCA_035546955.1 Bryobacteraceae bacterium | reverse complement strand
CGACCCGAGCGATCCCGAGCGAATGAAGCAGGCGATCGCCGCCGTCGTCAAGGCGAAGGCAGCCGCCGCGAAAGGCGCCGCTCCAGAAGAGCGGGCGCTCATCGACGCTGTGGACAAACGCTACTCATCGGATCCGAAGGCCGATCTGCGCCAACACGCCGTCGACTATAAGAATGCCATGGGCGAGATCGTAAAGCGCTATCCGAACGATCTCGATGCCGCCACGTTGTTCGCCGAAAGCGCCATGGATCTGCGTCCCTGGCAGCTCTGGACTCCGGACGGCAGGCCCGCGGAAGGCACTCTGGAAATTGAAGCTACTCTCGAGTCAGTGCTCCGGCGCGATCCGAGCCATCTCGGCGCGAATCACTATTACATTCACGCGATGGAGGCATCCGGCCATCCGGAAAAGGCTCTCGCCAGCGCGCAGCGCATCCAATCACTTGCACCCGCGGCTGGACACCTGGTCCACATGCCCGCCCACACCTACATACGCACGGGCGACTATCACGCGGCGTCGCTCGCTAACGAGAAGGCTATCGCGGCGGACAGGGCTTACATCGCGCGCTATCACGTGGACGACATGTACACCACGATGTATTACCCGCATAATTTCGATTTTCTGGCGGTTTCCACGAGCATGGAGGGCCGCATGGCGGATTCGAAGAAGGCCGCGGCCGAGCTCGTCACGCAGGTATCGCCGCACGTAAAGATGATGCCGGCCATACTGGAAGCCGCGCTGCCGGTGCCAATCGAAATTCTGATACGCTTTCGCCAATGGAACGAACTGCTGCGCATTCCCGCGCCGGATAAGAGCTACCATGCGTTCACCGCATTCTGGAATTTCGGCCGCGGAATGGCATTCGCCGCCACGGGCCGGCGCACCGAGGCGGAAGGCGAGCGGCGCAACATGGACGCGGCGATGAAGCTCGTCCCGAAAGAGAATATGTTCAGCCTGAATCCGGCGAGTGCGATCCTCGCCATCGCGGAGAAGATGCTCGATTCGCGGATTGCGGAAGCGAAGGGTGACCGCAAAGGCGCCATCGCGCTCCTGCAGGAAACCGCGAAGCTGGAAGACGCACTTTCCTACGATGAGCCGCCGGGCTGGTTCATTCCGGCACGCGAATCCCTTGGCCGCCTTCTGCTTGCGGCGGGCGATGCGGCGGGCGCGGAGAAGGTCTTTCGCGCCGAACTCACCCGTCATCCCAACAGCGGGCGCGCGTTCTTCGGGCTTGCCGAATCGCTTCGCAGGCAGGGCAAGACCGCCGACGCCGCGGCTGCTGATGTGAAATTCGCGGCAGCGTGGAAGTATGCGGACGTCAGGCTGCGGCTGGAAGATCTCTGATCTTACTTGCCGATGCAGAAGGTCGAAAAAATGCGATTGAGGATGTCGTCCGCCGTGGTGACGCCGGTGATCGCGTCGAGCGGCTGCAGCGCGCCGTAGAGGTCAAGCAGCAGCATCTCGTGGGGAACGGCGGCGTGAACTGCATCACGTGCCTTTTCGAGCATCGTCAGCGACTCGCGCAGGAGATTTTCGTGGCGCAGACTGGTGACGAAACCGCCGCCCGCTTCCCCACCCGGGGCCAGCATTTCGATGGCGGCACGCCTCAGGCCGCCGATACCTTCGCCGGTAAGAGCGGAGATTGCGATCTCATCCGGCAGCGCCCGGAAGTCCGGCAGATCGCACTTGTTGGCGGCGACGAGCGTACGGCCCTGCGCTCGCGCCGTCTCCACGAGCGACCGATCGCCATCGACGACCACGATTGTGAGATCGGCATCCGCCATCGCCTGGCGGCTGCGCTCGATGCCGAGCTTTTCGACGAGCTCGCTCGTCTCCCGGATGCCGGCGGTGTCGACGACGCGAACCGGAATGCCCTCGAATTCGATCGTTTCGGAAACAACGTCGCGGGTCGTGCCAGGGATGTCGGTCACGATAGCGCGGTTCTGTTCCAGCAGCCGGTTGAACAGGCTGCTCTTCCCGACGTTCGGCTGGCCGACAATCGCGAGCGAGAAGCCGTTATGCACGAGATTGCCGTAGCAAAAGCTCCGCACGAGCCCGCCGGTTTCGGCGATCAGCGGCGAAAGCCGGCGCAGAATCTCGGAGCCAGGCGCCACACTGATGTCGTCCTCCGCGAAATCGATGCCGGCCTCCAGCAGCGCGATGAGTTCCAGCAGTTGTGCTTTGATTGGCGCCAGCAGACGCGAGACGGAACCCTGAGTCTGCCGGGCGGCGATTCGGGCCTGATAGAGCGTGGTGGCTTCGATCAGATCGCGTACGGCTTCGGCGCGCGGCAGATCGATGCGTCCGTTCAGATAGGCCCGCAGAGTGAACTCGCCGGGTTCGGCCAGGCGTGCTCCCGCGCGCACGGAGCGATCGAGGCAATGCCGCAGGATTACGGGCGCGCCGTGGCAGGAGATCTCGATGACATCTTCGGCGGTGTAGGATTTGGGCGCGGCGAAGTACGTGACGATCACGTCATCCACAACGTGTTCACTGTCCTGATCAAGCAATTCAGCGCGGACGGCGTGCCAGGGACGGAGTTCCGCGTGCACCTTCGCGATTTCTTTTGCGATTGAGAGCGCCTGCGGGCCGGATATGCGGACTACTCCAAGTCCACCTCGGCCTATGGGAGTGGAGATTGCGGCGATGGTGTCGTGGAGGCGCAATTTCTGACAAACCGGACACACTGCGCCCGGGGAGGGCGCGACTCCCGTTTAGCGTGGACGGCGAGGACCGCGTCCTCCGCCGCGTCCGCGATCACCGAAGCGGCGTCCACGGTCACGTTCGCGGTCACCTGCCGGTTCCGGCGGACGTCCGAATCGCGAAGGACGAAACGCGGGCTGCTGTACCTCGGGCAGCGACGGCATTCCCGCGGGATAAACCACAACTCCGCGGAAGGGTCCCGTACCTGAGCTTTCGCTGCGCAGCTCCGTCTCATTCCGCAGCGCGATGTGGATGATGCGGCGCTCGCGGCTGTTCATGGGAGCAAAGCGGAACGGTTGCCCGGAGGACTTCACCTTCTCCGCTGCCACCTGCGCCGTCATACGGAGCTCTTCGATGCGCAGGGCGCGGTAATCGTTCGCGTCAAATGCGATCCGCGAGTGATCGTCCGAGTGCATCCGCAGCGCTTCCTGGCAAACGTGCTCCAGAGCCAGCAGCAGTTCCGCGCGATTGCTGAGAAGCAGGTCAACGTCTTCGCCGGTGAACTTCACCACCAGATCAGGCGTTTCGAACTCGGCATTGGCCTGCTCGCCGGCTTCCACGATGAAGTCGAAATCGAATCCGGCATCCTCGCGCATCTGCCGCAGAAAACTCTCGATCCGGGGACCGGTTTCGTCAATCGAATATTTTGGCTTCAAGCCTTCTTCCTGCCGTCCTTGATCACAGTGGTTACGGGCAGCGGAGCCGCGGTTTTGTTGAAGAACCACTGCTGCCCTACCCCTACTAAGTTGCTGGTTAGGTAGTATAACACCACGCCGCTTGAGAGCGACCAGAAGAAAATACCCATCATGACGGGCATGAACTGCATCATTTTCTGCTGATTCGGATCGCCGCCGGTAGGCGTGGGCGTCATTTTCTGGAGCACAACGCTGGTCACGATCATGATCAGCGGAAGGAAGTGAATTCCGAAATGCTCGGGCTGGGTGAGATCAGAGACCCAGAGCCAGGGGGCGTGGCGCATCTCGACCGACACCGAAAGAACCTTGTAGAACGCGTAGAGGAACGGAAGCTGGATCAGCATCGGGATGCAGCCGCCCATGGGGTTGATGCCGTGCTTCTTGTAGAGCTCCATGATCTCCGCCTGCTTCTGCTGCGAGCGCGGATCGCTCATGCCGATGCCCTTGTACTTCTCGTTGATCTTATTGACCTGCGTCTGCACGAGCTGCATTTTCCGCATCGACTTCAGGTTCATGATCTTCAGCGGAAACAGAGCCGTGTTGATGATGAGGGTGAGGACGATGATGGCCCAGCCGTAGTTGTGAATCAGCCTGTCATTCAGCTCGCGCAGCAGAATGAACAGCGGTTGCGCGAGGACGCGGAACCAGCCCCAATCAATCACGTGGCTGAGGTTCGGATTTACCGAGGCGAGAATGCTGCCGTCTTTCGGCCCGACATACAGACTCAGCTGATTGCGTGCTTCGCCGCCGATGGCGATGGCGGCAAACTGATCTTCCTTGCTGTTGAAGGCAGTGGCGACCGTGTCGTCAAAAAGCGTGGTCTTGATGGGAGAACCGGCGGGCGGCAGAAACGCCGCGACGAAGTAGCGGTCTTCCAGTCCGAAGAAAGAGAATGTGCCGTCGGTGTAGACTGGACCGTTCTTCGCCGCTTTCGCGGCGTCGCGAATCAGCTTGTCCTGCGCCACGTCGTAACGAATGGCGGAAACCTGGGCGGAGGCGTTCGTCACGTCCATGTCGCCGAAGCCGGCATGCCAGGAGAGCTCGTGGGGAACACCCGCGCCATCGCGCCGGACCTCATCCGCGATCTGCACCAGATAGGTGCCGCGGGTAAACGCGAGGGTTTTCTTTGCCGAGAGGTGCCCGTCGGAATATTCGTATTCGACCGTGAGGCCGTCGGCGGAAGGATGAACCTGCCAGAGCGCCTTGTTAATCGGCGAATTCGCTTCGCCGCGGAACTGGATCGCGAAAGGGTAACCCGCTTTGGCCGCGCCGACCTGATTCACTAGCTCGAGGGGCTGGCCTTTGGCGTCTTTATACCTCTTCAGTTTCCAGCTCTGGACCACCGCGCCTTCGTTCGAGAATTCGACGTGATAGACATCCGTATCGATCACGGTAGTCTGCTTAGCGGAGGCAGCAACCGGAGCGATGGGGGTCGCCGGCGCCTGCGGAGCGGAAGAGGGAGCGGCTTTGGTGGAGGTGGGCGCAGGCGCTGCGGGTGCGGCCGCCGCGACTGCGCCGCTTGCTGCCTTTGCGCCACTGCTGCCAGCCGATTTCGGGGCGTTCTGAGCCGTTTCATCCGGAACGAGACCCATCCGGTGATAGAGCCAGTTGGAGCCGAAAAGAATGATGCCCGCCAGCACGAAGAAGAGGACCATGCGGACCTCGCTCGACATCTCTTTGGGCGCGTTCGCGGGTTTATTGGGGGTGGAACTCATGGTTGGTCAGGTTCTCGCGGTTCAGCGCGGGACGGGATCGAAACCGCCTTCGTGGAATGGATGGCAGCGGGAGAGACGGCGAATTCCCATCCACGTTCCGCGGATTGGTCCGTGGATTTCGATGGCTTCGCGCATGTAATCGGAGCACGTCGGGTAGTAACGGCACGCGGAGGGCAGAAAGGGCGAAATCACTCGCTTGTACCCCCGGAGGCTGGCGGTGAGGGCGGCGATGGCAAATTTCCGCACCGTATAAAGATACGCTGGACCTCGCGCCGAAGATCCGTGAACATGCAGTCGAGCGCTTTGCGCCGTGGATTGAATACGACCCACCACCCTTCGCTCAGCGATGCCAGTTCCAGCCGGGCAGCTTCCCGGACACGGCGGCGGATGCGGTTTCGTTTAACGGCCTTGCCAAGCGCGCGAGGCGTGGTGAAGCCCACGGCGCGGCGATCTCCGGGCACGGCGAGATAAAAAGCGGCAAACAAGGGACACGTGTAACGAGTACCCTGGTCATAGACTTTTCGGAAATCGCTGGAACGGAGTAGCCGGACACTTTTTGGAAAGCCGGAGTTGGATTCGCCGGACGGCGAATCCGGCTGGCGGTCGAGCGCGATCCGGACTACCTCTCCGAGCTGACGGTCAGCTTCTTACGGCCCTGCGCCCGGCGGCGCGAGAGCACGGCGCGGCCATCGGCCGTCTTCATGCGTTTCCGAAAACCGTGCACCTTGGCGCGGCGGCGGTTGTTCGGCTGAAAAGTACGTTTCGGCATTGTAGTGGAAACTTAAAGTATACAACAGAGGGAGGTTGTGAGAATAGAAGCCATGCCCGATCTGCGATATCCTGTCGGTCCTTTCGTGCCTGGCCCGGCGCCGGACTTCCGCAAGCGACTGGGGCTATTGTCGCAAATGGCAGAAGCGCCAGATCATTTGCGGGCTGCTGTCGCGGGGCTGTTACCCGAACAACTTGATACTCCGTACCGCCCCGGGGGTTGGACTGTGCGGCAGGTCGTCCATCATCTGGCGGACGCTCAGATGAACTGGTATCTACGGACAAAACTCGCGCTTACGGAGGACGGACCGGTGGTCAAACCGTATGACGAGGCCCGGTGGGCCGAACTGTACGATGCGCGAACCGCCCCAGTCGAGCCATCCCTCATCCTGCTGGCTTGTATCACCGCTGGGTTGAGTTGTTTCATTCCCTTGCGGAAGCGCAATGGGAGCGGAAACTGGTTCATCCGGAGCTTGGTGAGTTCGCCCTGGACGCCACCCTGGCGATGCATGTCTGGCACGGGCGGCATCATACCGCGCAGATTGTCGTACTTCGGACTCGAATGGGCTGGGTTGATGCTCATGATGCTAGAATTGAGGCATCATGAGCATCCGAACGACGGTGACTCTGGATGACGATGTTATTGAACGCGTAAAGCAGGAGAGCCAGTCAAGAGGGGCTTCTTTTCGCGATACGCTCAATGAATTGGTCCGCACCGGACTGCTCCACGCGCAAGACAAACCAGTGCGGACGCTGAAGGTCAAGCCCTGGCCGATGGGACTGAAACCAGGCCTCAGCTACGACAACATCGAGGCACTTCTCGAATATGGCGAAGGCGAGTGGCACCGTTGACGATTGTCGACGCGAACATTCTCCTCTATGCGTACGACTCGAGTGCAGCGCAGAATCCCGCTGCAGTGGCGTGGCTCAACGATCTGTTTCAGACCGGAGAGACAGTTGGATTGCCCTGGGTCGTGATCTGGGCCTTTCTTCGCGTAACTACAAACCCGAGGCTACTGCGCGGAGCAAAGCCGGTACCCGAAATCTTTTCGGTCATCTCGGAGTGGCTCAAACAACCCGGCATCGTTCTCCTGAATCCCGGCCCGCTGCACGCTGACATTCTCAACCGCCTGCTGTCGGATTATGGTGTGGCTGGGCCGATGGTAAGCGATGCGGTGATTGCCGCGCTTGCCCTTGAATACGGAGCGACTGTCGCCTCCACGGATCAGGACTTCCGCCGCTTCCCTGAAGTGCGATGGATCAATCCTCTGAATCAATCCGGCTCAAAGCGGTAACCGATGTCGCGGACCGTCTGGATGTAACGCGGTTCGCGGGGGACAGACTCGATCTTTGCGCGCAGCGTGGTAACGCAGCGGTCAATGCTGCGGGGCGTCACGAATGCGGAACTTCCCCACACCGCATCGAGAATGCTATCCCGTGTCAGCGCGCGGCCCGGACGGCTGACCAGATGGAGCAGGAGGCGAAATTCTTTTGCGGTAAGATCCACTTCTTCGCCATTGCGAAAGAGTTTGTGGGCCGCGGAATCCAGCGTAAAGCCGCCGAAGCGGTAAACGCTTTCATGCACGGAATTGCGGCGGCGCAAAAACGCGTTCACTCGCGCCGTCAGTTCGCGAATGCTGAACGGCTTGGTGACGTAATCATCGGCGCCGGAGTTGAGGCCCAGGACGATGTCCTCCTCCTGCCCCCGCGCGGTCAGCATGATAATCGGTGCGTCGATGGCGCCTTCCCGAACGGCGCGGCAGAGCTCATAGCCATCGACTTTGGGCAGCATGATGTCGAGCAGGATGAGATCGTGTTCGCCGGAGAGCGCCGCATTGAGACCCGCTTCGCCATCGGCGGCAGTCAGTACAACACAGCCGCGGTCCTTGAAGGCGTCGGTCAGTCCGCGCATCAGCGCCGGCTCGTCTTCGATGATAAGTATGCGTTTGCCTGTCATGCCGCCCCGGGAACCGCCACGAAGAACGTGCTGCCCTGTCCCGGCTCGCTTTCTACGTGGATCGTGCCGCCGTGCGCGCGCACAATAAACTCGACGATGCTCAGACCGAGACCACAACCGCCGCCATCGCGGGTGAGACGCCGATCGACCTGATAAAATCGGCGGAAAATTCGTTTTTGCTCGGATGGGGCGATTCCGATGCCGTTATCTTCCACGGCGAATACGACGCGGGCGTTTTCACGGTACGCGCGAATAGCGATGCGTTTTTCGCCGGGGGTATATTTTGAGGCATTATCGAGGAGGTTACGAAGAACCGTCACCATGGCGTCTTCATCAGCCCGTATTCGAGGAAGGTCGGGTGAAATCAGCACGCTGAGGCCGGAAGCGGATCCGCTCTGCGCTTTCATCGCGGCTTTCACGACGTCACCTGGATCCACATCGGTGAATTCGAATCTCTGGCGATTGCGTTCGAGGCGCGAAAACGTGAGGAAGTTTTCGATCAGGCGGCCGAGACGGTGATTCTCGCCGGCGATCAGTTCCAGGTAGTCGCGCGTCTTCGCTGCATCCGGTTGTTCGTCGGTCAGCAGCGTGTCTACCAGAACGCGCACCGACGCGACGGGGGTTTTCAGCTCGTGCGAGACGGCGGCGACCAAATCGGTCTTCAGGGCGGCGATTTGCCATTGACGTTTGAGTAACTGGCCCGCCGCTAAAGCACTGACAGCGACCAGCGCGATGGCAAGAAGCCCGATCCAGACGTAGGATGCAATTCTGCGCTTCGCGACGAGATCGAATTCCTGTCCGGGCACCAAGATCGAGATTTGCCAGCCGGGCAAAGCCGAACCCGCGGGCATCGCTGCGTCGGCGGCCGGGAGAGCGCTGCCCGGAGGCGTCACATTCAACGGGACGTTTGAGCCCTGCGGAAAGCGAACGCACGCCCGCGACCGCCGTGGCCGTATGGAAGAGAGCAATGAGCGGGGTACCGGCCGGCGTAAACTTCCAGACGTCCGGGATTCCCGCCGGCTCCATCGCGTTGTCACCAGGCCGGGTGCGGCCGGATTCCAGGAACTGAGCGGCCAGACGCTCGGCCTTATAGGTCGGAAAATGCGAAGCGCCAAGTTCCTGCATGAGGAATAAGCGCTGTGGAGAAGGTATTGGAAGCCCGGCGTAATCGGCGACCAGATCGTGCAGGCGCTGCGTGGCTGATTTCGCGCGGCTCGGATCCATCAGTCGTATAGCGAAAAGCTGCTCATCGAGCGCGATGAAGCGGCCTTCCAGGTCCCGGCCATGGAGGAAACGCCCCGCTGTGAAATTATCCTCGATCGTCTGGATTGCCGCGGCCCGGCTTCCCGCCCCCACTAAACACCGTACGCGCGCCTGGAGAGCGCGGGAGGCGATCGAAACATCGGGCTCTCCTCTGGCGATCGCGGCCCAGGAGTCCGCCGCAGCCGAGGGTGATTGGCTTTCCAGCAGCCGTGCGGCAATCCAGTCCGGACGCGCGGCCACGGGATCGGCGGCGACTGACCCGCTCAAGGAGGGATATCCGGGAGTGATGACCGAATCGGCCAGACCCTGAGTGACGACCCGTTCGAAGGCAACTGGACCAGCGGCGCCGCGCGACTCACGTTCGAGATCCGAGGCACGTTTGTCCCACCAGGAATCGACACGTCCGTTCAACAATTTTAATTGGCCGCGGTAGGGTTCTTCAAGTTTGCGACGAGAGGCTTCACGATCGTTTTTGACGGCGACGTTGAGGAACCATAACACGCACGCGGTGGGCGCCAGCACCCCGATCAGAAGAGACAAAACCACGAGCCAGCGCCCACCGGGGCGAGGGTTGCTGAGTTGGACCTTGAGGTTCACTGTGGGACCTCAGGGAATTTTCGCGGTTGCGAGAATGGGGTCGAAGAGCCACCGGAATGCGGGCACATATGAGTTGCGTGTCCGGAATTCGATGACATTGTTTTGCGTCTGGATGACCGCGCAGTAGTCGATTTGCTGTTCCTTTACGGGTATACCGTCCGCCCCCCGTTCGTAATC
>DASZVV010000038.1:0-5855 GCA_035546955.1 Bryobacteraceae bacterium | reverse complement strand
CAAATCGCAGGCGGCCTCGGGACAGGTGGAACAGGCGCTGGCCGATATCAATACCATTAACCTCAACCTGAGCTACACGAAGATCTACGCGCCCGCGAGCGGAATTATCGGGCGCAAGACAGTCGAGATTGGCAACCGCGTGCAGCCGGGGCAGGGACTGATGGTGATCGTCCCCGTGGATGACATCTGGATCACTGCCAATTTCAAAGAGACGCAGATGAAGCGCATGCATCCGGGCCAGCCCGTGTCGATCCACGTCGATACGTTCGACCGCGACTATCAGGGCTACATCGAAAGCATGCCAGGCGCGGCAGGCCCGCTGTTCAGTCTGTTTCCGCCGGAAAATTCGACTGGCAACTATGTCAAGGTTGTGCAGCGCTTCCCGGTGCGAATCCGTCTGAATAAAGATCAGGACCCCCAGCACGCGCTACGGCCCGGTATGTCCGTCGAGCCGACCGTGACGGTGCGTTAAGCGAGGCACATCATGTCTGATCGAACCGAAGTGAAGCCTGCGATGAATCCGTGGTTTATTGCATTCACGGTCACGCTGGCAACCTTCATGGAACTGCTGGATACTTCGATTGCGAACGTTTCGCTGCCCTATATCGGCGGCGGTCTGGGCCGCAGTTATGACGAAGTCACCTGGATTCTGACCACGTATCTTGTCGCCAACGCCGTGGTGCTGCCGATGAGCGCCTGGCTGAGCCGCGTGTTTGGCCGTAAGAACTACTACCTCGGCTGCGTGGCGTTGTTTACGCTGACGTCATTCTTCTGCGGCCTCGCTCCAACGCTGGGAGTGATGCTCTCGAGCCGCGTGCTGCAGGGGATCGCGGGCGGCGGTCTTGCGCCGGTTGCGCAGGCCATCCTGGTCGACACCTTCCCTGCCGCGAAGCGCGCCTCTGCGTTCGCCGTTTACACGATCGTGATCGTCACCGCGCCCGCGATCGGGCCGGTGCTCGGCGGCTGGATCACGGACAACTATAACTGGCGCTGGATTTTCTTCATCAACATTCCCATCGGCATCCTGGCGATGCTTCTCACCAGCCGCGTTGTGCATGATCCGCCGGCGTTTGCGGAGGAACGTGCCTCGGCCCGTAAGAACGGCAAACTGAGCATCGACGGTGTCGGGATCGCGCTGATCGCGATCGCTTCCGCCACACTTGAAATCACTCTCGACCGCGGCCAGATTGAAGACTGGTTCGGCAGTACGATGATCTGCTGGACGCTCGCCATCGGCGTTTTCGGCTGGATCGCGACGGTCCTGTGGGAACTGCGCGCCGAGGACCCCGTGATCGACTTCCGGTTGCTGAAGAGCCGCAACTTCGCGATCGCCAGTGCCATGTTCCTGGTCTTCGGCTTCGGTCTGTTCGGCACCACCACGCTGATCCCGCAGATGCTCCAGCAGCTCTACGGTTATCGCGCGATCGACGCGGGGCTCGTGCTCGGACCTGGCGCTCTGATGATCACATTCCTCGCGCCCGTCGGCGCACAAATGATTCAGCGGCAGATCGCCACGCCTCGTGCGCTGCTCGTGATCAGCCTCTCGATAGCGGCCGCTGCGATGTGGTACTACGCATCGTTCAATCTCGCTACCGATTACCGGCATTATCTGCTCGCGCGGTGCCTCCAGGGACTCGGCTATGCGTTCTTCTTCGTGCCCGCCAGTATGGTGGCGTATTCGGAACTGCGGCCGGACCAGAATAATCGCGCATCCAGCCTGACCAACCTGTTCCGCAACTGGGGCGGCAGCATCGGTGTTGCGTTCATCATCACGGCCAGCGAACGGCGCTTCCAGTATCACCAGATGATAACGGGTTCAGCCAGTGATGCCTCCGCCCGGCAGTTGCCAGGCCGCATCGCGGGCCTGAAAGACTATCTGATCCAGAAGGGATTCTCCGGTCCCGACGCCGACCTCGCCGCGCCTGCGTACCTTTACCACCAGCTTCAGCATCAGGTGAGTCTGCTGTCGTTCATGGACTGCTTCCGCGTGATCGGATGGGTGACGCTCGCCGCGGTCCCGCTGCTCTTTCTGGTGAAGAAATTCACGCCCACAGGCAAAGCGCCCGCCGCGCACTGACGCCGCCTCGACAGGCCTTGGTGCGCGAGTTTGTCGATTTCCTCAAAGCAAAAAACTCTGCGGAGATTTTGAGGTTCCTCTCCGCCGTGGACGAGTGTATCGGTGAACACCCCGAACTCCTCCGCAATCTGGCCCAGTGATCGTTTACCCAACCGTTGAGATCGCACTTGCTATCCACGCACAGTTAATCGAACGTTGCCGGTCGTAATGCCTGCTGGGCGCGCTCCTAGCCCTGACGGGCGCATTTCTTCGCGTGAACGGATATCGCCTCAACTTCACCGATGCGGACGCTTACGCGTTTCTTCTCGGGCTCTATCAGACCGGAAATTTCCCCTTGCCCGAGTTGGAGAAGTGGCTCCGCGAGCACGCATTCGCCGTACAATAGCGCCTGGTCAACGTCCGTCGTTCGCCTGCAACTGCCAGTTCTCGCCGAAGAATCCCGCCACTGCAATCTTCCCGGGCCAGCGCGGACCCGGCGGCGTGGTCAGATCCACCACCGCATAGTCCGGCAGATACGCCACCTGGAACGAATTCGTCGACATCGCGTACTCCCGAAACGTGATGCCGCTGTTGATCACCACATATTTCTTCGGGTTCAGCGGATTCGGATAAATCATCACCAGCGCATTCGAAGCTGCAGGGAATTTTCGCGTCCCCAGGCTCACTGAATCCGCGGACCACTGAATCGGCAGCTTATCGATAATCCGCGCCAGCACTTTGTTGCTCTGCGGGTCGCCCCACAACACCAGATTGCTCGCTGCGATATCGGCGTCTATCACGTCTGTATCATTTTTCACCGGCGCATCGCCGCGCATCTGCGTCCGCCACAGATGAATCGCGTGCTGCTCTTCCGATTTTGCCCATTCACCGGTCTTTCCGTTCATCGGGGTTCCGGTCGGCGTAACCATCAGGAAGCTATCCATGAACGCGTCGTCGATCGGCCCCTGCAGATCGTGCCGCTTGCGCAGCGTATTCGGATCGTCCTCCCCCAGCGCCCACTTTCCCGCAGTCTTTCGCAGGTGCGCCGTCCATGAACCGTCCGTCATTGGGGGCGGTCCCGCCACCGTCTGCCCATCGATCAAAATCGAGACCTTCGCCGCCCGATTCAGCAGATCCGACCCCACACCCATCTCAAAGCTGACTGCCGACACGTTGGCCGTCGTCACCTGCACCGTATGATCGTTCGCCACCGCCGCATTCACACGTGCCCGGTCCCAGTGTTTCTCGAGACCGTCCACCACAACCCAGCGCATCCGGTTGTACTTCAGCGTCCATGTCGTGAAACGAATCTCGCGGGGCCACTCATCGCGGCCTTTGACCGCGATCGCATCCATCATCTGATCGAGCTGCACCTTCGCCGCCGGGGTATACGCGTGGCCAATGTGCAGCCCAGTCACGCGCGAAAGCGTCAGCCCTTCGAGCGCCATGTTGCGCGCCATGATGTCCGCGGCCTGGCGTTGCGCGTCCTGATCGCCGTTATACGCGATGACCGGCACATTAAAGAAGTTGCCTGCATAATCTGTCGCATTCGTCAGATGCATGAGCTTGTCTTCGAACCAGGTGAGCTTCACGCCTTTCTGCGCCTGGCCGGAATATTCCATGGTTTCGGTAAAGCCCGCGCCCGGCGCTACGGCCGCGAAATATGTTCCGGAATGTGCCCCGATATGCCAGGCCGATGCGCCGCCCATGCTGAAGCCGCGGTCGAAGATCCGATTCTCATCCACATGAAAATTCTTTTTCACGTCCGCCAGCGCTTCGAACATGTCCACTTCGCCGGCGAATTTGCTCGCATTGCAGTAACGCCCGTAAACATGCAGAACAATGGTGTCGCGCGGCTGGAATTCGCCTGGATTGCGCAGTCTGTCCCACAGGAAATTCACTTCGCTCAGCGTGTCGCTGCGGCCGTGGAACCACACGTCCACTCGCCAGTTATGAGGCGCCTCCGGCGAGTAAGAGGGGGGCACCACAAGCCCGTAGGGCTGCACGCTGCCATCGATTTTCGAAACGTAGCCGCGTATCACAAGCCCCGTAGCTCGTGACCACGGCGCATCGCCGTGCGCAAGCTGATCGGCGCGCTCATTGGCGATCCGCAGCAACTCCTTCGCTTTGAAAACATCGTCCGGCGCGAAGAACTCATTGCCATCGAGGGCGTAAGACACGGCCTTCGCGAATACCTGAACGTCCGCCAGCCGTGGATTTCCCTTGAGCGCATCCAGTTTCGTCTGGAGGCGTGCCAGACTGCCGCGCAGCGCTTTCTGGTCGGCATCGGAGACCGTTACCCCCGGTGGCGGGATGATCTTGATCTTGTCGCCCTGCTGCGAAGCAGGCAGGCCTACCTGAGAGTTCGCCGCCGGATTTTGCCCCAGAACAACCATCACGGGCATCAGAAAGAGGAGCAGCTTCTTCATCGCGCAGACCATGATATCGGATACGCGAACGGGCAAGCCTGGTTCGCGAACCGATGCCGAGCGCAGCGAAGCGTTGGGGAAGGGAATAGTCCTGCCTCCGCGTCACGATCCGGTGACGCGTGAGGGAAGCGGCCAGACGTTACGAATCGCCTGGCCGCGGGAGAGACAACGAGAGGGCTCTTAAACCGCCTCGGCCAGTTGCTGCACGGCAGGGGCTTCCATTACATACACCGGCGCCGGCGTGTAGCTGAAGCGGCGTTCGCGCAGGCCGAGCTTGTGCATCAGACGCCCCACGTGGTCCTGGTCGTAGCGGATACCAAAAACGCGTTCGATGGCTTCGGCGAGTTTACCGGTTGTCCAGCGATCGGTCGTGAAGCCATGCGCCTGAGCGCCTTCGCGATACATAGCCTTAATGGCATCCACCTGATCGGCGGAAAGGCGGCTCGGACGGCCCGTAGCGCGGCGCTTCCTCATTCCGTCCATACCTTTAACAACGATGGATCGATGCCAGCGGGAGGCGGTGGTGCGGCTCACACCGTAACGGCGCGCCACCTGCGATTGAGAGAGACCGTTCAGCAGCTCACGGGCAGCAGCCAGACGGCGGGATTCCATGTCGTCGCGTGTAAGAGAGTTCTGCGGGGCAAGCATTCTTCTCGTGACGCGCGGATTTTTTACTGAAGCACCTCCAGAATACACTAAAAACAGGGCATCAGTAAATTGTTTTCACGGGAAAATTCGCCGGACGCGCAGATCGCCGTTCACGTTCGGGATGTTCACAAGACCTACGAGGGCGGCGTTGAAGCCCTGCGTGGTGTTTCGCTGGAACTCCGCTCTGGTGAAATCACGGCACTTCTTGGCCGAAGCGGTTGCGGAAAGACCACACTCCTCAATCTCTGCGGCGCGATGGATTTTCCCACTTCCGGCGTAATTCAGGTTGCAGGTTTCCGTACGAGCGGTCTCGGCGATGCCCAGTTGACGCGGCTCCGCCGTGAAAAAATCGGGTTCGTCTTCCAGTTCTTCCAGTTGCTGCCGACCCTGACCGCCATCGAAAATGTGGAACTTCCCTTGCTCCTCGCCGGCGCGCCGAACTCTCGTCAAACGGCGCGCGAGCGCCTCGAATGGGTCGGGTTGCCGGAGAAAGCCGAGTCGCTTCCATGGCAGCTCTCTGGCGGGCAGATGCAGCGCGTCGCCATCGCCCGTGCTCTGGCTCACACTCCCGCGATCCTGATTGCCGATGAGCCAACCGGCAATCTCGATACCGCCAGCGGCGAAATCGTGCTGGAGCTCATTCGCCGCGCGGCGCGCGAATTCGGCGCGGCAGTCGTGATCGCCACCCACAGCGCGGAAGCCGCCGCTATCGCCGATATCCG
>DASZVV010000037.1:0-8485 GCA_035546955.1 Bryobacteraceae bacterium | reverse complement strand
AAGATGCCGAACGTCAAATACAACATTGACAAAATCGGCCTGACGGGCAACGTCCTCGTGAAGGCGACCCCTGGGACCGATCCGGGTGACACCGTCACGGTTTCCACGCCCACTCAGGTTCAGCTTTCGGCTTCGGAAGTGATCGCAATCGTTTCGATCGGCGATGACACGCTCGAAGACAACATCGAAGGCGACGCGCTTGTGCAGCACATCCTCGGCATGGTTGGCCGTCAGGCTGCGAATCAGCTCGAAGGCGCGGCGATGATGGGCGACACGTCTGTCGGAGATTCCGGCATCCTCGATCGCTGGGACGGCTGGAACAAGCTGGCTCGGGCCGCGGGAGCTCACGTAATCGAGGGCATGGCCGATGCCGACCGGAAGTGGCCCGGCAGCGGTCCCGTTGCCTGGAAGATGACGAAGCTCCTGAAGGCCATTCCTTCCAAGTACCGGAATGACCCCACGATGCTTCGGCTTATCCTCAACAACGATCTCTATCTCGATTACAACGATGCGATCGCGACCCTGAATTACACGGACGCGTTCAAAGCCGTGGCTGGCATCGCGGATCTTCCCATCCGGTCCGTCCCGAATATCAAGATGCCGCTGCTGCCGACGAACATCAGCTTCACGTATTCGTCGACGCCGCACACCGATGGCACGTTCACGATGCTCACCAACATCATGAACCTGATCTTCGGCATCCACCGCGACATCAAGATCGAGCCTTTCCGGCAGCCCCGCAAGCGGGCAACGGATTACGTCATCTCGATGCGGGCCGCGGTCCAGATCGAAAACGGCGACGCTATCGGCATCTACGACCACCTGCAGGTGCAGTAACGGCCGTAGCTGCACGGCTGAACGGGGCCGGTGCCGACGAATCCGGCCCCACAACATCCCGAAGGAGAAGGCAATGGGAAAGAGAGCAGTACAGGACGACGGACCCCGAAAGTTCGGGGTCTACCAGAAGAGGGCGGGCTCCTACACGCTCGGCCCGGCGCGATTTGAGCCTCTGAAGGTGACGCCGGTTTCGCCTGAAGTCGCCGAGCTGGCGTGCGAAGACGAGTCGCCGGTCAAATTCTTCGACGCCGAGGAAGACGCGGCGAAGAATGTCGAGGCGCTCAAGGCGAAGTTCGACAAGCAGCCGAAGAATCCCGTTCAGGAATAACGCGCCATGGCCGCCACACTCACAAACGTCGCTCCGCTCACCGCCAATCCCGGCGATCAGATCATTCTGACCGGAACGGGCTTCCTCGCCGGCGCGATCGTGACGTTTGTGGGCGGCGGCCAGTCGCTCACCGACCCCAATGCCGTTGTAAACAGTGCAACGGAGATCGCAGCAACCGTCCCTGATTTCGGCGGCGATGCTATGACCCTTGCGGTCACGGTGCAGAACAATGTGGACGGCGAGGATGCGACAGCCGCAATCAACTTCTCGCTCAAGCAGTACCCTCCGGTGGAGGCCATTTATCCGCTCTGCGGGCTCTCCAGCGTCAAGCGGGCGCTCAGTCTCGAGCCGAACGAGCATGCGCTCGATGACGCGCTCCGCAATCTGATCCTCATCGCCAGTTCGCAGATCGCGCACGAGGTGACCGTCGACCTTAAACCGGTCACGCTGACGAACGAACTTTACGACGGCGACGGAACGTCCGAGTTGGTGCTTCGGCGCGGGCCAGTCGCCAGCGTGGCGGCCGTCCGGATCGACGGCGTCACAGTTGATATGTCGGAAGTGAAGGTCTATGACGATCGCATCGCCTTCGATGATTCAGACGGTGAATGGAATCCCCGCATTCAAGCGGTGAACCGAATCTTTCCGTGCGGCCGGCAGAACGTCGCGGTTGATTACGTCGCGGGCTTCGCGACTGTTCCGGCCGATCTGTTCGATGCCTGCATTCACGAGGTGACGTTCCTTCGCAACCTCGAATCGAAACAGGGGCTCGTGTCTGATGCGAACCAGCAGACGTCGGCGACTACTCAGTATTCGCAGCTCCCGATCGCTCCTTACGTCCAGCGGGTCTGCAATCGATATCGGCACACAAAGGTGTCAGTCATATGAAGCTCATTAAAGCTCTGATCGTCATTTTCATTTCGGCGGCCATCCTGGTGTGCCTGCTCCTGGGCGCCGTTCTCTGGCGCGGTTATCAGATTTCAACGATTTCCGAAACCGTTGCACGAAACCATCTGGTGGAAAAAGGGAACGGCGCCGCGTGGCCGGTGAAGATCACCGGGCTATTGGGTGAGGTGACGACGACATCCGACAGCGTCCGCAAATCGGCCGAGGCGACTAATAAACTGCTCGCCGATCAGGGGGCGAAGACGGCGACCGCGCTCCAGAACACCGCAGCTTCGCTGTCACAGGTTGCCGACAAGATTTCCTCGCTGAGCGACCAGGAGGGTCCCGACACTGCGAAGTCCGTACGAGACGCGGCGGCCGGGATTGCGGGCACGTCGCGCACGTTGCAGTCAATCCTCACAAAAGACGGGCCTGCGACTGCGAAATCCGTGCGCGACGCGGCGGCCTCAATCGCCAGTGCAGCCGCAGCCGTTAGTCAGGAAGCGCCAGAGACGGCGCAATCGGTCCGGGACGCCGCCGGCACTGCGGAAAAGATTCTGAACGAAGAAGGCCCGCCCACGGCCGCCGCGCTCCGTAAGGCTTTGGAGAACTCGGACGAGATCTCAGGCTCATGGGCCGATATCTCGAACGATGTCGATACCTGGGTGAAGAGGCTGACAGCTCCTCCCACCTTCAAACAGGCGGTCAGCGCGTGGATTCACACGCTGATCATCGCGCTGTCTCATTTGCTCTGAAAGGGAGACAAACAGTATGAACATTGCCAACGCATTTCACGTCGCGATCGCCGACCTCAAGAAAGGTCTCAGCGCCGTCGACTCCTTCGTCCAGAACAACCTCGCGAAGATCCAGGGCACGGCGAATACCGTCGCCGCGGTCGCCGAGAAACTCGATCCTCAGGCCGCGCCGCTAATCAGTTCCATCGATGAGCTCGGCCAGGCGGCCACCTCGGAGATCGCCGCCGCGATCCACGAGGGCAGCGCGATCGTCAATTCGTCGGACGGAACCGCGACCGTGACGCTCAGCGCCGAGCTTTATGGCTCGATCAAGGCGCTGGCTACCACGCTCTCCGGCCATCCGGCCGTCGCAGCCGCAACCGCTCAGAGTTAAACCGATGCCGCTGAGCCAGACACAGCTCGCAGCGCTCACCGCCGCCGCCATGGCGGCGGTGGCCTGCGAGAAAGCAGATGGACTGCCGGCCGAGCTGACTGTTCCCCAATGGGCGGATGAGTCCGGCTGGGGCGTTCACCAGCCGGAGAATAATTGGGCGGGCATCAAAGCGCACGCCGGAGTGGCTGGATACCAGCTCCTACCGAGTACGGAGTGGTTCAGTGATGCCGACCTGGCTGCGTTCCTGAAGGCCGACAGCCGGCGCACTGCCGTTCTCCGAGCTCCAGAGCAGCAAAACGGAGAGCGAAAGCTCTACGACGTGAAGGACGCTTTCGCCTCATATCCGGTCCTCGGTGATTGCTTTGCCGATCACTCGCGGATCATCGTTGCCGACAAGCCGTACGCGCCGGCGTGGGCGCAATTTCAGAAGGACAAGAAGATCAGCCCGTTCATCGAGCGGATCGCGAAATCCTATGCGACTGATCCGATGTATGCGCTGAAGCTGAAAAAGATTCTCGCCATGCCGGAAGTCTCAATGCCATCCGGGACGCCCGGCGCCCGCTCGTCCAGATCGCCACCACCACATAGATGAAGCTTGAGTTCAATCTCGACGATCCCAAGGCCCTTGCGGAGCAGCTCGACGGGCTTCTGCAGGAACGCGCCGGCGCAATCCGCCGCGTCCCCGTCTCAGCTCTCCGCCAGGGCGTCTTCGAGCTACTGGCGCTCATCCAGGCGCGCGTCCCGAAAAAGACGGCCACGCTGGTTCGCTCGATTACGGCAGTCGTGGTCAAGATCAGCGAAGACATCAGCGAAGGGCGCGTCGGCACGCCGCTGAAGTACGCGAAGTTCCTCGAAGATGGCACCGGGCTGTATGGACCCGGCAAGCAGCCCATCACAATCGTTGCGAAGAACCGGAAGGCGCTGTTCTGGGGTGCTTACGATGGCAAGGGCGGTCCGCTCTTCCGGACGCGAGCCATCGTAAAAGGCATCAAGCCTCGGCATGACTTCGCGAACGCAATCGCCGAGTTCCTGCCTCGCTATCAGCAGATTGTCGAGCAGCACCTCGCCGGGGTGATTGGATGAGCATCCAGAAAGATCTGGAGACGAAGCTGCTGGCTGCGCTAAAGCAGGCGCCGCGCCTCGCCGCGATCAAGACGTGGGAGGCGGACATTCGCGACTGCCTCTTCACGGAGTCGAAACTCACCCAGGGCTTCAATGCCGAGGAACTTCCGGCATTGAATCTGTCCGCGTCGATCGATCCGACGAAGCGCACTCCGTTCACATACACCGAAGCGCAGCACGATATCCCGGTGTCCATCGTAGTCATTACGAAGGCGGTGAAACGCAAGGAAGCCTTCGATGGCGCGAAGGATCTCCAGGAAGCCGTCGAGTGCGTGCTGGAGCTGTTTCGGCGATCCGGCAATAGCCTCGGCCAGAACACGTTTCTGTTCGGCGAGATTTCGTCGAGCGCGATCACGATCCAGCAAGACCCGTACAGCTTCGCGGTCGGCACCACGGGCTGCACGATTACCAAAATCACGTAACGAAAGGAAAGTTCAACGATGCAATCAATTTCGGGCGCGTGGCGGGCGCTCTCCAGTCTCTGTCAGGTGGCGATCGGGACGTCGCAGCCGGTTACCGACGTTCTGCCCTTCGGCGGCACGGATCTGTTCGAGCCGGAGCCCGGCCAGTTCTTCACCAACAAGGACGAAGTCACCGGCGGGCTGACTCCGACAAAGCACCAGTTGCTGAACATGAAAATGGCCGGGAAGCACAAGGCCAAGGCTACGCCGACGAGCGTGGCGTTGTTCGTCTCGATGGCGCTCGGCAATGATACCGCCGCCATTATTGGCACCACGACAGCCTACACGCATAAGTCCAGCGTGAGTGCCGCCATCGTCAGTCTGCCCTGCAGGACGCTCGTGGAGAACGACGGGGCGAAGCAGTTTTCTTATGTGGGTGTCGCCTGCACCGGATTCACGCTGAGTGGCCAGCGGGACGGCTACGTCGAACTGGAGGCGGACCTGATCGGGCGCGGCAGCGAAGCGGCTGACGCTACTGCGCAGCCAGCCGCCAGCGCCGAGTCTTATCTCACCTATCAGAATTGCGATTTTTCGCCAGGCGGCACGTATGATGGCACGGCTGTGACGGGCGGCGCCAGCATCGCGGCACGACTGGTGAGCTTTAAGCTCGATTACAAAAACGGCGCCAAGGGCATCTATGCGGTCGGGGACGCCTCCGGCTACCTCGCGGACATTCGGCGCGGTCAGATGGTTGACATTTCGGTTGAGGCCGAAGTCGAAATCGACAATACCCGCGCGGAACGCGCTGGTTTGCTCGCCGGGACGGAGCAGGTGATGCACATCCCGATCGTGGGCGGCGTCGCGAACGGCACCGCCCACTATGGCGTTGATATTGTGCTCCCGCGCGTGGTTCTCAGCGCCGCGAAGAAAGCCGCGAAGGACGGCATCCTCCAGGTGGCGGGCAAGTATACGATCCTCACCGATCCGACATACGGGTCGATGGACATTCGCGTGACGAACCTGAAAGCTACCAGCTACGCCGCGACGGCGTAATCAACTTTCGTTTCACCAGCAGCAACACAGGAGACAGCAATGCCTAAGATTGACACCACGCGCCGGATCGCCATCGAGGTATCCGGTGAAACCGTAACGTTCATCTGCCGCGTTCCCACGGGCGATGAGCAAAGCAAGTTCCTGAACAGCCGCTTCACGACGAAGCGCAACAAGGTCGAGTCCAACGTTTATCCGGCCCGCGCCGCTTTCATCGACAACATCGCGGTGGATGTTGAAGGGGCGACGTTCGTCGACGCCCAGGGCGCCGAAAAGCCGCTGAACGCCTCGACGTCATTCACCGATGCGGATAAAGCGAAATGGGCGAAGGCGCTCGGTCTGAGGTCCATCGATAGCTGGAAGGATCTGATTCCGCTGAGCTGGAAGTCGAGCGCGGCGCAGCAGTTCGAAGACAGCGCCAACGCCGGGGAGGACGACGGAAAAAACTAGCGGAGCTGGTCCTCGATTACCTCAGGTCCGACTTCTCGGAGTTCGAAAAGGCATGCGCGGAATGTCCAGCGGCGATCAGAGACGACGAAGGGTACTGCGGGGTGTGCAAGCTCCGCGCTATCGAACAGCGTTTCCCGCCGGATTTCCGCGCGTGGGTTTCGAATCTGATCCGATTGCAGCAATGGCTGAAGGCCGGATTCCGGGCGGAAGGGTTGAGCTACGAGGATTGGCAGGCGCTGGCGACGATCACGCGGTTCTACGAAGTGAAGGATTTAGAAGCCTTAGTGCCCAAATTCCAAATTTCAGGGGGATGAGAACCAGATTGATCGCGAAGATGACGAGACCGATCAGCAGCCGCCGCAGAGCCCCCGCGGCGGCCATGATCGAGCTGAACAACAGGATGGCAAGGGCCAAATCCACGCTCTGATTATATGGCATCGAACGTAGTCCAGGCGACACTGCAATCGAAGTACGAAGACGGCATCGAAAAGGGTGTCGAGAGCACCCGCGCGGCGATGGAAAGTGCGCTCAATTCGATGCGCGATGCAAGCGCGGCAGCGGGCGCCGGGATCGAGTCGGCGTTTGAGAGCGCCGCCGGCAGTCTGGAGAACTGGCGAAAATCGCTGGCGAAGGCGGCAGACGACAGCGATAGCGGCTTCAAGAAGATGGGGCTCGGCGCGGCCGCGTTCGGCGTGGCGGTCGTCGAGATGGGATTGCGGGCGGCGAAGGCGATCGGCGACTTCGTGTTCGATCTGATTAAGGAATCGTCGGAAGTTGCCGAGGCGCGCGTCAATTTCGAAGCTCTCACAGCGGCACAGGGCGAAAACGCGGACATGATGCTCGGCAAGCTCAAACAGGCTACCGAGGGCCAGATCGGCCAGCTCACATTGCTCCGCAATGCGAATAAGGTGATGCAGTCGGATCTGCCGATCACCGGCGAACAGTATCTCAAGCTCGTTGAGAACGTCGCTCGTCTTGCAAAAGGCAACACTGACGCAGTCGGGGCTCAGGATGCGCTGACTAATGCGCTTCTACGCGGGATGGCCCGCGGACTGGAGCCCGCCATCGGCATCCACCTCGCCGTCAAGGACGCCGTGACGGCGATGTCGGAGGAGATGAACAGCAGCGCCGCGGCGATGCCTGACCGCTCGAAGCTACAGGCGTTCTACAACGATTTGCTGGACAAGACCGATCAGGCCGTAGCGAAACTTGGGCCGCAGTTTCTCACCCTCGAAGAGGCGATAACGGCGGGCCAGACTACGTGGTCAGACTTCCTGGAGGATATAGGCACCGCGATCACGCGATCAGGCGTTTTTCAAGGGCTACTTCTGGACGTCACAGGCAAGCTGGACAGCCAGACATCGTCACAGGACCGGCAGCGCCAGATGGCGCTCGCAGTCAATGGCGCACTGATCAGTCTTCTCAGAACTTTCGCCAGCGTCGCTGAGGCGATCGGCTATCTCGCTATTGCATGGGATGGGCTGAGAGACGGGCTGGGGGCGGCAGACCTCGTCATCGTGAATGGAATGGTTCTGATCGCTCAGGCCGTCATCGGTATGGTTGGAGCCGTGGTTCAGGCATTGAGCCAGCTGCCGGGCGCGGCAGGCCGCGCGTTTCAGCCCATGCTTCAGTGGCTCAAAAGCGCGCGCGACGAGCTCCGGATCTATCAACAGGGCGCAAGTGACGCCCTCTCCCATTCCTTCGATGGTGTCGGGGACTCGAAGGCGAAGCTCGATGGATTTGCCGATTCGACGCGGAAACTGGCGGATCAGATGGAGCAACTCCGCAACAAGGTAGTTGAGGGATCAGCCGCGATGCAGAAGCTCGGCAAACAAAACGGTGGCGGCCCGGACAAAGACCTGGAGGACCAGCTCAAGACGTATCACGATCTGATGTTCCAGTTCGCCCAGGCGAGCGCTCAAACGCCCGGACAGCAGGCGATGAATGAGTTGGTCCACGAACTGGATGGGATCAACAACCTCACGAAACTCAAGGCCGACCAGCGCCAGGATCTTGAAAACGGCGCGTGGGATAAGTACTGGAACACGGTCAATAAGCAGTATGAGGAACAAAAGGCCAAAGAAGTTGCCCAGAACGATGCCCGACTGGACGCACAGAAGCAATATCAGCAGCAGGTCGAGCAGCTCCAGAACGAACTGGAGATGGCTACCGCTTCCGACGAACAGAAAGCTTTTCTTACCCGACAGCAGGATATCGATAAGGTCAATCAGCTTGTCGGCGCCAAAACGGAAGCTGGCAAAGCTCTCCTTCTCCTGGTGGAGAA
>DASZVV010000036.1:0-22112 GCA_035546955.1 Bryobacteraceae bacterium | reverse complement strand
CGAAAGGCAACACGGCGGTGTGGAACACGCAGTTGATCTGGATTGTGGCGGCGGAAGTGGGGCTCATCGCCATCGCGTTCACACTGACGTTTTTCCTGCAATCGCGAAAGACGGATTTTGTTTAAGGGGAATCATCATGCGCTTTTTCTTGCTGGCGGTATTCACGGCGGCGCTCGCCTTTGGGCAGGATGGAGCGGCGCTCTATAAGGAGCGGTGCGCGCAGTGCCATGACGCGCCGCAGGGCCATGTGCCGGGGATCGCGGCGATCAAGGCGATGAGCGGCGAGAGCATTTTCGCAGCGCTGACGACCGGCGTCATGAAAGAACGCGCGCAGGGGCTCAGTGTGCCGCAGCTTTTCTCTCTGATTACGTATATCGCGCCGACGGGCGTCGCGAAAGCCCCGGCGGCGATCAGGCCGACATGCTCCGGCAATCCGCCATTCCAGTTGAAAGCGGGCGCGCCGCAGTGGAACGGATGGAGTCCCGGGGTGACGAATTCACGGTTTGCGGATGCGGCCTCGGCGGGACTGAAGGCGTCGGATATTCCGAAGCTGAAGGTGAAGTGGGCCTTCAATCTGGGCGATGTCACGGCGGTGCGCGCGCAGCCGACGGTTGTTGGGGGACGAGTGTTCCTGACGACGACCGGCGGGACCGTGTACTCGCTGGATGAAAAGACAGGCTGCACGTATTGGGGTATCCAGTCCGCGCCGGGCATTCGAGCGGGCGTTTCGATCGGCGAAGCAAATGGAAAACCGGCGGTGTTCTTCGCGGAAGGCGGCGGCACGATCGATGCGCTGAATGCGCAGACCGGTGAATTGCTGTGGAAAGAGAAACCGTCCGATCATTACGCGACGATCGCGACAGGGGGTCCGCGATATTACAAGGGCGTCGTGTACCAGGGATATTCTTCGTTCGAAGAAGCGCTCGGGGGCGATCCGAAATTCGAATGCTGCACCTTCCGCGGCAACGTGGTAGCGCTCGACGCCGATACGGGGAAGAAAATCTGGCAGACCTTCACGATTGCGGAGCCCTCGAAGGTTGTCGGAAAATCCGCCGCGGGAACGCCGCAATCGGGACCTTCGGGCGCGGGCGTGTGGTTCACGCCCACCATCGATGAACAGGCCGGAGTGCTCTACGTTGCAACCGGCGACAACTATTCGGATCCGGCGACTGCTACGAGCGACGCGATCCTGGCGATGGACCTCAAGACCGGCGACCTGAAGTGGTCAAAACAGCTGACATCGGATGACACCTACAACAACGGCTGCAGTTCGGCGGTGAAGGCGAATTGTCCGAAGAAAGGCGGCCCGGATTTCGATTTCGGACAACCGCCGATTCTGGTGCAACTGGGCCGCGGTAAGCGTGCGCTTGTGATTGCGCAGAAATCGGGGATCGCTTATGCGCTCGATCCGGACCGCAAGGGCGATGTTCTGTGGCAGACTCAGGCGGGCACGGGAACGGCGCTCGGCGGAAGCCAGTGGGGATCGGCATCGGACGGGAAGAATCTGTATGTCGCGATTTCCAATCCGGGTATCGGCGGCGAGGCGGATCCGAAGTCGCCGGGCGGCTACCGCATGACGCTCGATCCGCGCAAGGGCGGTGGCCTGCATGCGATTGATGTGAAGACCGGCAGGATGGTCTGGAGCACCACGCCGGAACCGTGCGTTTCGGAAACGAAGAACTGCTCGCCGGCGCAATCCGCGGCGGTAACGGCGATTCCGGGAGCCGTATTTTCGGGCGCGGTGGACGGACATCTGAGAGCTTATTCCACGCAGTCCGGCAAGGTGCTGTGGGACGTCAACACCGCTCAGGAGTTCGACACGGTGAACGGCGCGAAGGCGCACGGCGGCGCGATCGACGTTGGTGGTCCGGCGGTGGTGGATGGCATGGTGTTCGCCAATTCCGGCTACAACCAGTGGGGCGGCGCCCCGGGGAATGTGTTCCTCGTGTTCTCCGTCGACGGGAAGTAAACTCATCTTTCACTCTTGACTTAGCTGTACTATCTGTAATAGAACAGCTATATGATTCCTTTCCGGCTGACGTTTCAGCCCGGCGAGTCGCTGTGCGATCAGGCGGTGTATGCCGTGAAGCGAGCGATCGTCGCCGGCAAACTGCGGCCCGGCGATCCGTTCCCATCGGTACGGACCCTCAGCAGGGAACTGCGAATCAATCCCAACACAGCGCATAAAGTCGTGACGCAGCTTGTCCGCGAGGGCCTTCTTGAGGTCCTCGTGGGACAGGGTACGGTGGTTTCCACGCGTCCTACGCCGGGCGCCACGGAACGGTCGCGTCTGCTCCGCGAGGAGATGGAAAAGCTCGTCGTGGAAGCGAAAAAGCTCGGCATGGAACTCGACGATGTGCTGAGCGGCGTGGAGCGCTACTGGCGGCGTTTCGGAGACAGCGAGCAACTCGCGGCGGCGAGAGGAGAGGAAGGAAACGGATGAACTACCCCATTCGGTGCATGGAGCTTTCGAAAACATTCCGGCGGGTGCAGGCGCTTGACCGTCTGAACCTCGATGTGCCGGAGGGCGCGGTCTATGCGCTGATCGGGCCGAACGGCGCGGGCAAGACCACCGCGATCCGCACCATGATGAACATCTACGAGCCGGATCGGGGTGTCGCAGAAATTGCGGGCAAGGATTCACGCCGCCTGCGCGGGCGGGATTTCCGCACAATCGGCTACGTCTCGGAAAACCAGAAGATGCCGGAGTGGATGACGGTCGATTATCTGATGCGCTATCTGAAGCCGTTTTATCCGGCTTGGGATGACGCTATGGCAACGGATCTGATACGCAGATTCGGACTGCCGGGCGACCGCAAGCTGAGCCAGCTTTCTCGCGGAATGCGGATGAAGGCGGCGCTGGCGTCATCACTCGCTTATCATCCGCCGCTCGTGATTCTGGATGAACCGTTCACCGGGCTCGATCCGCTGGTGCGCGACGAATCCATCGACGGACTGATCGGGAGCGCGGAGGGGACGACGATCTTCATCTCTTCGCACGACATGGCGGAGATCGAAAGTTTCGCGAGCCATGCCGGTTATCTCCAAAACGGGCAGATGCAGTTCTCGGAAGAAATGGCGTCGCTTTCGACGCGATTCCGCGAAGTGGAGGTGACGCTGGGTGCTCCTTCCGAAGTGCCGCGCAACTGGCCGGCGGACTGGCTGCATCCCGAAACGACGCCGGCCGTCGTGCGGTTCGTGGATACACATTTCGACGAGGATACGATCGGCGAACGCGTGCGGAAAATGTTTCCGCGGATGACTGACATGACGGCGCGCGCCATGCCGCTGCGCGAAATCTTCGTGACACTGGCGCGGGAGCAGAGGCGAGCGGCATGAGATTCGCGCTTCGCATCTTGGCGAAAGACACAGGACGGCTCTGGCCGTTCATTGCAGCGGTGTGGGGATTATTCGCCGTCATCGCCGGCGGCGCTTATGACCGGGACTCGATGGACGCGGTCTTTCTCGTGCGTTATGCGACGGCGCTGCAACTAATCGCGATCTGGATTCTGGTTGCGATGGTGATCCACCAGGATGCTCTCACAGACCAGAGGCAGTTCTGGCTCACGAGGCCGTATGACCGCCGCGATCTGCTCACAGCGAAATTCCTGTTCTGCACCGCATTTGTTTACCTGCCGATTATGCTGATGCAGGTGTGGTTTGCAGTTCGATGGAACGTGCCGGTGCTCCCTGCCCTTCCTTCTCTGATGTTCTACTCGCTCAAACCGAGCCTTTTGATGATTCTTCCGGCGCTCGCGATCGCGGTGTTGACGTCCAGTCTCCGGCAGTTTATTCCGGTCATGATTGGAATCGTGGGTGGCGCGGCGATTCTTTACATCAAAATGTGGCCCGCCATGGTCTCAGCCGCAGACGGTTTGGAGACGACCAATATTTTCGGGATCTGCGTGATACTCCTTGTTCCCTGTCTTGCGATCGGACTACAGTTCTACAGCCGGCGGACCCTGCGCAGCGGCGTGCTGCTGACCGCCGGGCTCGCGCTGTTCACGGTTTCGTGGTTCTCCCGGACTCTGATGGCGCTGCCCTCCTCGGCAGCAAAACTGCCGATCGATCCCGGCCATGTTTCGATCGAGTTCGACACCAATTCGCCTGTCAGAATGGTGTCGCACGATCCGCCCTTCCAGAACTGCGCGTTCGTGCCGCTCCGTATCCGCGGCGTTCCGCGAGGTGCAACGCTGGTGCCCCGGCATCCGCACGCAATGATGTGGAACGCCCGGCATGAGGAACGCTTCGCCCACATCTTCCAGAATCCCATTGACGATACGGGCGGCGGCTACGCGATTCAGGTCTGTGCTTTCCAGCCGGAAGCGCTTCAGGGCCTGTTGCGCCTTGACGTGGCGTTCGAGATCAGAACGGTGGAAAAGACTCTCCGCTTTCCGGCACAGCGGCAGCCGTTCGCCATCGGTAGAAACGGACACTGCGAAATCGGGAGCACACCGCAACTGATGGGTGGCCGCGAAACGCTCAACTGTCGGATGTTATTGCCGTCGTTCAGTGACGTAACCGCGGGAGTGGAATACGGCGGCCACCGCGATTTTTCGCGAAACTTCCTTTCCGGCCCTGGCAGTGGTCAATTCGGAGCTATCGGGCTCACCATGTTTCCGGGCGCGTCCGATGACGGACCAGGCCTGGAGGAAGCGCTTCGCCATCCCGGTGCACAATTTATTTTTCTATACAGCCATCGGGCTGCCGTCGTTCAGACAACACTGACGTATCCAGGATTGAAGCTGACGCCATGAATCAGATTCTGCACATTTTCGGGAAAGACGTGCGGCGGTTGTGGCCGCAGATCGCGGCGGTCATTGCACTGTTTGCGGGATACGCGTTCTTTTCGACAGAGATATCGCTCGGCAACTCCGCTTCCCTGCTCGACTGGAGTGGGCTTCCAGCCGCGCTGGTCGTGCTCGCCTGCTGGACGCTCGGAGCGAGCGTGATCCACGAAGACGCACCGGCGGAAGAAAGTCCGTTCTGGCTGACGCGGCCATACGAGCGGATGAGTCTCGTGGGCGCGAAAATTCTCTTTGTCTTGGCTTTCGTTTTTGTTCCGCTGGTGCTGGCGGGCGTGGTGATGGAAATGCGCGCGGGCGCCGGTGTTTTCGCCAATGCCGGATCGCTGCTGGCGCTTTGCCTGGAGCGGTCATTGTGGCTCATCCTTCCGGCACTCGGTCTGGGCGTCATCACCCGCAATCTGCTGGATTTTGCCGGCGCGCTTCTGTTGCTTTGGGCGGTGCTGGTAATTCCTGTTCACGGCTTTGGAACGGGCATCATTCTCGCCCTCTCGAACAATCTGGTGCCAACGGTGAACAACGCCTCCGCGTTACCGATGATCCTGGCGGGGCTCGCGGTAGTCGGACTGCAGTTCGCGATGCGCCGGACGGTGCGAAGCCGTGCCGTGATTATCGTTTCAGTGCTGCTGTCCGGATTTCTCGCGGCAAAAGACACCGTTGCGTTGTCCTGGCCGCGCGCCAGGGATCCGGGATTGGATACGGCTCGCGTGCGGATCTCTTTCGATCGCAGCGGAATCACTCAGATGGTGGGACGCGACCGGTTCTGCACCATGTTGTCCCTGAAAGTGGAAGGGCTGCCCGGGAACATCCTCCTGCGCTCGGCAAGCGCGGCAGCCGAACTGAGTTCTCAATGGTTCGGATACGGCAGCGCTCAGGCGCAGTTAAGAGAGACCGGAAGCGGCTACAGCGAAGTCATCTGTCCGACGACTATTCAGGGCGCGCCGCCGTATACGGTTCGAACGGATGTCACTTTCGCGGTGATTGAAACTTCGACGTTGGCCACAGTGCCCGTGAAGCGCGGGATATTCACCGCGGGCAATTTGGGACGATGCGAGGTCGTGGAGGATGTGAATACACATCTTCGGTGCACGCTGGCGGAACCATCCTCCGGCGTCATCACCGCAGGTCTCGAGTATCCGGGTTACCTCGATTTCGCGCAGGGATACGGCGACATCGGAACCTTCCGGCTGAGTCCCGTGCTCAGACAGAAATTCGATGGAGTCTCATTCGACTCGCCCGGGGGATGGCCCCTCGATGACGCGCTGAAGCGCGGCGATGCGCGATTTGTGTTGCGAAAGGAGCGAGTCGTCGGGTCGATGCGGCGAACCCTCGTCTATGAAGGACTACAGATGTACCCACTCCTGAAGCCCGTCGCACCGCCGCCCAGACCAAAGCAATGAGACAAGCGCTGCATATCTTTCTGAAAGACGTCCGCGGGCTTCGGCATCACATCGTCCTGTTGATGGCGCTGATCGCGTGCTTCGTGTGGCTGGACGTGCATGTGATTTCAAACGTTGTGATCACCGCAGAGGTGATCGTCACCGCGGCGGTATGGTTCCTGATTGCCCGCGCAATCCACAACGATGGCCTGGCTGATGACGACGAATTCTGGCTCACTCGGCCTTACGAGCGCAAAAGCCTGCTCCTGGCCAAACTTCTGATGGCGATCTTCTCCGTCGCGGTGCCGTTTTTCATCGCCGACGCGGCGATTCTCGCCACGCAATCGCTGCCGGTCGCAAACTACTTCGGCGGCATCGCTCTCCGGCAACTTTACGTTTCGCTCTGGCTGATCGTACCTCCGTTCGCAATCGCCTCGGTCACCCGGACTGCGGCGCAAAATGTCCTCGCGTGGATCGTCATGGCGGCAATTGCGTTGCTGACGTGGTTTCCCGGCCTGCTCGGCACAGACAACCAATTTCGCCTGTCCAACGAAAAGTACGCGCTGACCGCCGCGCTGGCGCTTGCCATCATTGCGGCCTGGCTGCAGTTTTCCTCCCGCAGGACGACGCTCAGCCGCATCCTGATCGCCGCCGCAATCCTGCTCCCGGCGCCCCCGTTTCCCGAATCGGCCGCGCTCGCGATCGAACAACTGCGCGACAGCGAGCCCGCACTGACCTCCCGCATTTCCGTGACGGCCGCGGCGCAGGATATCGCTGAACCCGAGGAGACTGGCTACCAGGGTTCGCGGCATTGCGCCAATATCCCGCTGCGAATGGACGGCATCCCGCCAGGCTGGCAGGTCGCGATATTGAGCCAGAACGATCGTTTCGAGTCTGACGGCAGAACATGGAGCAGCGGCTGGCGCCAGGGATTGTCGCGGCCTGAATCCTTATCGGTGTGCGCGGCTGGAGATCGGACTTCGGAGCGGGTCTCTGTGCGCACCACAATCGCGCTGGCGGTCTATGCGCCGGAGAAGTCCATTCGCGTTCCCGCCACGCTCAACACATTCGAAGTGCCGGGAATCGGCACCTGCCGC
The DNA here is from genome assembly GCA_035546955.1 of Bryobacteraceae bacterium. Lineage (GTDB taxonomy): Bacteria > Acidobacteriota > Terriglobia > Bryobacterales > Bryobacteraceae > BOG-234. Next base: position 14,831 of record DASZVV010000036.1, on the reverse strand, counting down.
TTCGCCGTGATCACTCAGACGCAGGAAACCAGGCAATACATCCTGGCCTGCCGGACCGCGGTTTGGGTGCCCCCGCCGGGCGAAGTCGGCATCGCGGGCAAGGCGAGCCCGGCAGCGGCAATCAGTCCCGCTGAATTTCCCTGGACGCCGTTTGGGCTGCTTCCTGGATTAAGCCCGATCCTGCGATGGGGGACGCTCGAGATGGATGAAGGCGTCGACAGCTTCGATCTGAAAAAGGGCATCATGCCGAGGTCCGGGTTGAAGTCACTCATCCGCGAGGGCGGCAAGATTGAATTCCGTCCCAGAAAACAGGTAGCCATCCTGCGCCGCGAGATTTCTGTGCGCGAGATCAGATTCCCGAATTAGCGCGAGCCCACCGGCTGCCCCAGTTCGAGATGAGCCAGATCGCGCCATGCGCCGCCCTTCTCGCTCCTCACGAAAGCCAGCTCCTCCACATCGAATCCGCGCGGCCCATCCCATCCGGCCCAGCGGCACCGAGCCACATGCGCACACGCCACCGCTTCGTCGTACGTCAGATCCTGCGCCAGCGTGATATGGGGATGATAGGGGAACGGACCGTCATACTCGAGCTGTCCGGAATTCAGATTCTCGTGGAGCGCATGCAGTTCGTGCACACCGCGGCTCAGGGAAAGATAAACCACATTCGACTTCGGGAAGATCTCCACCTCGCCGAGTTCCACTCGAAACGGCTGAGCATCGCGGCTCTCAGCGGATAGTGCGCGAATGCTTTCGTCGATATCCAGTTGTACCGGACGAGGTGGCAGCACGGTAACATGCGCGCGCAGGTTACAGCCGGGCTTCAGTTCCACCCGCAGACTATCTAAAAAAGCGGCCAATCGGCCCGGGATGTAGGACACCAGCGCAAAGTGGCTCACGTTGGCGGACCCTTCTCCGCAACCCATTTCTGTTCCTATTGTAACGTTCGGGGCACTACAGCGCAGGCCAGTACAATAGGGAGATCGCCTCAGCCGTCCAAACCGTCCCATCGCTGGCACTCACCGGACCGGTGGAAGTGCCGCGGAAGCGCGCGTCCGCTGCGCAGGATTATCTGCCTGCACTCACGGGGCTGCGCTTCTGGCTCGCGGTCTGGGTCATCCTGCATCACATCACGAATAAAGGAATGATGCTGGAAAGCTGGTCGAATTCCCTGCCCGCCCCTCTATCCAAATTGATGCACTCCGGATATCTGGCGGTACAGACATTCTTCGTGCTCTCCGGGTTCGTGCTGGCGCGAACGTACGCGCAAACACGTTGGGACGGCAAATCGCTCGGCCGCTTCTTTACGGCGCGGTTCGCGCGAATTTATCCGGTGTATCTGGCGAGCCTCGTAATCGTCTCGCCATTCATGATTGAGACGCTGCTGAAGCCGTCGTGGCTGGCCTCGCAGCGCGCCTCGCTCGTGTCGGATTATGTGCTGGTGCTCCAAGGCTGGCTGCCGTCGCTGGGGGTCGGCTGGAATACGCCGGCGTGGTCGCTGAGCTGTGAATTTTTCTTTTATCTTTGTTTCCCGCTGCTGTTCGTGGCGCTGAGGAATGTCCGATGGCCGGGAGTGGCGGTGGCGCTCCCGCTCGCGGTGGCTCTCCCGATCGCGCTCGATCGTATGGGCGCATCCTGGGACTGGCAGCCGCTTTTCCATCTGGGCGATTTCATCGCCGGAATCGCGGCAGCGCGGATTTACGCGATGCTGGCGGCGAAGCGCGGATGGCTTCGGCGCGGATACTGGCTCTATCTGCCGGCCCTCGCCGCGGGCATCTGGCTGATCACGCATTCGGATCTGGTGAAGGGGACCAGCCTCGACGTCGGGACATTTCTGCGTGTGCTGAACGTGGCGGCGCTCATCGGCTTCGCGCTGAGCGGAGGCTGGCTGGCGAAGGTACTCGCGGCGCCGGCGTCGGATTTCCTCGGCAAGGCGAGCTATTCGATGTACGTGCTGCATGTGCCGATCCTCTGGTGGACCGGCCGGTATTTCGTGCACGGTAAGATGCATCCGCCCATTCTGATCGGTGCGGGGATTTATCTGCTGCTGGTGATCGGAGCGTCGTCGCTGGTCTATCAGCGGCTCGAGGCGCCGGCAAGTGTGTGGATCCGCAACTGGCAGAAGCGGCTGACGATTATTTAGCGGCCAGTCCCAGCTTCTTCCACATCTCGGAGACCCGGCCCTTCACGTCATCCGGCATTTTCAGCACTTCCGGCCATTCCCGCGTAAAGCCTTCGCCCGGCCATTTGCGCGTGGCGTCGATCCCCATCTTGCTGCCGTAGTTGATCAGCCGGCTCGCATGATCGAGCGAATCGATCGGGCCCATCGTGAACTGAATGTCGCGTTCCGGATCGATATTATTCAGCGCGCGCCAGGCTACTTCGCTGTAATTCTGCACGTCCACGTCGTCGTCCACCACCACAATCACCTTCGTGAACATCGCCTGGCCAAGTCCCCAGATTGCGTTCATCACCTTGCGCGCGTGACCCGGATACGACTTGCGGATCGACAGCAGCATCAGGTTGTGGAACACGCCCTCCGCCGGCATGCACATATCCCGCACTTCGGGAATCTGCATGCGCATCAGCGGCAAAAAGATCCGCTCGATCGCCTTGCCCATGTAGAAATCCTCCATGGGCGGCGGCCCGACGATAGTCGTCGCATAAATCGGATCGCGGCGCTCGGTCACGCACGTAACATGGAAAACCGGGTACTGATCGGCGAGCGAGTAATAACCGGTGTGGTCGCCAAACGGGCCTTCCGTGCGCAGTTCGCCTAATTCGACATAGCCTTCGAGCACGATCTCGGCATTCGCCGGCACTTCCAGATCGACCGTTTTGCACTTCACCATCTCGACCGGACTGCCGCGCAGGAAACCGGCGATCATCATTTCGTCCAGATCGGGGGGAAGCGGCAGAATCGCGGAATACATCGTGGCGGGATCGGAACCGATCGCGACCGCCACGTCCATCCGCGTTGCTTTGCCTTCGGTCAGATTCCGGCGGTAGTGCTCGGCGCCCTGCTTGTGGGTTTGCCAGTGCATGCCCGTGGTGCGGTCATCGAAAACCTGCAGCCGGTACATGCCGCAGTTGCGCTTGCGGGTTTCGGGATTGCGCGAAAACACCATCGGCAGCGTGATGAACGGACCTCCATCGCCGGGCCAGCAGGTGAGAACCGGGTAATCGCGCAGCGAAAAGTTTTCCGTCTTCACGACTTCCTGGCAGGCGCCCTTCGTCACGATCTTCGGGAAAAACGCGCCCATCTCCGCCAGCTTCGGCAGCATTTTGAGCTTACCGAGCAGCCCTTCCGGCATGCGCATTTCCAGATATTCCGCAATGCGCTTCGCGACCTCATCCACCGAGCCGACCTCCAGCGCGAGTTCCATGCGCCTCATGCTGGCGAAGGAATTGATCAGCAGCGGCATGCGGGAAATGGAGCCGTCGGCGAGTCGCGGCTTCTCAAACAGCAGCGCGGGACCGCCGGTTTTGACGGAGCGGTCCGCGAATTCCGTGATTTCGAGGCGCGTATCGACTTCGAACGGGACGCGCTTCAGTTCCTTGTTGTTTTCGAGCGCGCGGATAAATTCGCGCAGGTCTTCATGTGCCATGTGGTTTGCGGGACAGGCCCGATCTACTATGATTGCAAGTTCATATGACTCATCGGATCGCAATGGTAACAGGAGCCAGCCGGGGCATCGGAAAAGCGTGCGCTCTGGAGCTGGCGAAAGCGGGCGCGAAGGTGGCGCTGGCGGCACGGCAGGTGGAAAAACTGGAGGAAACGGCGGCGGAAATCCGCAACGCGGGCGGCGAAGCATTTGTGGCGCCCATGGACCTGAGCTCTCACGATTCCATCAAGGAAGCGTTTGCCGCGGCGGCGAATCATTTCGGGCCCATCGGAATTCTGGTGAATAACGCCGCCGTCACGCGCGACGGACTTTCCCTGCGCATGAAGCCGGCCGACTGGGACGCGGTGCTGCAGACGAATCTTTCCGGCACGTTCTACTGCATCCAGCAGGTGATGTCGGCAATGCTCAGGGAGCGCTGGGGAAGGATCGTGAATATTTCCTCCGTGGTGGGCGAAGCGGGCAACGTGGGGCAGGCGAACTATGTGGCATCGAAGGCGGGCGTAATCGGGCTTACGAAGGCGCTCGCCCAGGAACTGGCCTCGCGAACCGTCACGGTGAACGCGGTCGCGCCGGGTTTCATCGAAACCGATATGACGGCGGTCCTGAAGGATGAGGTGAAAACATCGATCCTTTCGACCATCCCGCTGAAGCGTTTCGGCAGTGCGGAAGACGTGGCGGCGGCCGTGCGGTTCCTCTGCAGCGAGGAGGCCGGCTATATCACCGGACACGTGCTGGACGTGAACGGCGGCATGTACATGCGCTAAGTCGGCTATTCAAGTGCTATGCTCACGGGCAGGTGAGTTGGTTGTCCAGAAGATGGGGCGTCGCCCTGGCGACCGGTGCGCTGCTGGCCGCGTTGGCGTTCGCAGGCACGGAATACGTGTCCCAGCCTGTGCAGCCTTTTCAAATCGACCCCACGCTTCCGAAAGCATTCCGGGTGTACAGAAGTCTGGAGGCGTATGACAACGTCGATATTCCGCCAGACTACCGCGAACAGACCGAGTTCGTTTTCGCACGCCTGATGTACCCTTCGCATCCTTATGGTTTATTTTCGCGGTCGCGGGGCTATCCCGAGATTGCGGACCGGGACTGGCGGCAGGGCGGCGTGAGCTGGACGCAGGATTATCCGCGGGCTGACCGGCATTTTGCTCTCGTGATGCGCCGTCTGACGCGTCTGCATACGCGCTCGGCCGAACAGCCGGTGAATCCGGACGATGATTACGACATCTACAACTGGCCATTCCTCGCGGCAGGAGAGATGGGGGATTGGAAGCTCTCCGGCGAGCAGATTTCCAAAGTGCGCGAATACCTGCTGCGCGGCGGTTTTCTGATGCTGGACGATTTCTGGGGTCCGCAGGAATGGGCCCGGTTTATGGAGACGATGCGGGAGATTTTCCCGGACCGCGACGTTGTCGATATTGACAACAGCGACCCCATATTTCATATCGTCTACAATCTGGACGATCGTTATCAGATCCTTGGGCAGTGGGCGCTTCGCGGCGGGATGGCGGAACGCTGGGTGGGAACGACTCCGAAGTGGCGCGGGATCTACGATGACCATCACCGCCTGATGGTGGCGATCACGTTTAACAGCGATGTGGGTGATTCGTGGGAATACGCCGACGATCAGTATTACCCGGAGAAGTATTCGGCGCTCGGTATTCGCTGGGGCGTGAACGACGTCATCTATTCGATGACCCATTGATTTACGAGCTGGAATCGTATTAGAATCCGGGAGTGCGGACGTGGGCTGTGTTTCTGCTGGCCGGTTCGGTCCTGGCGCAGGCGCCGGCGGATCCGGTGATCCGGGTGACTGTGGACCTTGTGCAGGTTGACGCGGTCGTCACGGATGCGAAGGGCAGCCACATTACGGATCTGAAGCCGGAGGATTTCGAAATCCTCGAAGACGGCAAACCGCAGAAGATCACCAATTTCTCCTGGATCGACGTAACGCCGCCGAAAATTCCGGTGAGCGCCGCGGGTGCGCCGCCAGCCCGTAATTTGCAGCAGCGGGAAGTGCACCGCTCCATCGTTCTGATGATTGACGATCTCGGAACGCCGTGGGAGTTTTTGCCGGGCGTGATGGCTTCGGCGAAGAAGTTCGTGGCGGAGCAGATGGCGCCAGGCGATCTGGTGTCCGTCACGGCCAGCCGCGGAGGGATGGGTTTCTACCAGCAGTTCACAAGCGACAAACAGCAGTTGTATGCGGCAATCGATCACATCGCGCACCGGCCGGGATTCGGCCAGTGGGTGCTCGATCCGCCTCGCGGAATGCCTCCGCTGGCAACCGATCGCGGCGAGCCGCCGCTCGGTTATCGGGACGCCAGCAACCCACCGAATCCAATCGGTTATCTCACATGGGCGATTCAGGGATTACGGGACGTGCCAGGGCGAAAAGCGGTCGTATTGTTTTCGCATGGGTTCTTCGCGCCGCAGAGCGTCGTGAATTTGGCGAACCGGTCCGGAGTCGTCATTTATGTACTCGATCCGACGGGTCAGGATGCCGCCGGCAGGGTAATTCCCGCGGACGCGCCTTACCGCCGTTTAGCCGAACAGACTGGCGGATTGTGGATCAAGAGCCTGATTGGAAAAGAGCTGAATGCAGACCTTAGCGAGGTGCTGGAAGACATGAGCGGCTATTACCTGATCGGCTATAAACCGGATCGCAGCGACTTCGAACTCGCGCACGGGACGCCGGTGCATCACGATATTCAGGTGAAGGTGCGGCGGCCGGGTCTGGTGGTGCGGTCGAGAAACGGATTCATGGGCGTTCCCGATCCGCGCGAGCGGCCCGCGCCGAAGACGCGCGAAGACTACCTGCAGCAGGCGCTGTTCTCGCCGTTCGCCGCGACCGGCATCCGGCTGCGGCTCGATGCAGTCTATGGAGCCGGCGCTCCCGATCCCAAAAAGAAGAAGCGGCTGCCGGTGGTGCGGGCGATGCTCTCGATTGAGGGCGGCGATCTGAAATTTACGGACGGACCGGAGGGGAAGAAAACACTGACGCTCGACGCGCTGGTGGGGGTGTTCAATCAGGACGGCACGCCCGCCGGAAGCGCGGATCAGCGGTTCACGATATCGGCAGACGCCGCCGCGGCCGCGAACCTGATGAAGTACGGCCTGCATTTGTCGAAGGATGTGAACCTTCCCCGCCCCGGGCCCTATCTTGTGCGCGCCGCGGTGCGCGAAGAGGCAGCCTCGGCGGTCGGGTCGGCTTATTCGTTTGTCGAAGCGCCCGATTTCGATGGATCGCAGATTGCGCTCTCGAGCATCGTGCTTTCCACTACCGGCGACGAGAACGCGAAGAACCGGGACTACATGGGCTGGGGTCAGTTCGCGGCGGGCACCACGGTTCACTTCGGAGCCGAGTTGTTCGGCGTAAAAAACAGCAAACCGCCAAAGAAGCCGGACGTGGAAATGCAGGTGCTGCTTTTCCGCGATGGGGATGCGGTCTACAAAGGCGATCTCATCCCGCTTGCGCCGGAGGAGATCGCGGAGAATCTGCTGGCAGGAAGACTGAACCTGGCGAAAGAAATGCCGGCCGGGGATTACTCAATGCAACTGATCGCGTACGACCGTGAGGCATCGAAGAAAAAGCAGATGGCTACGCAGTGGATTGATTTGACTGTTGTGAAACCGTAGCCCCAGGGTAAGCGAACAGCGTTCCCCGCCCCAGGAGCCATTGCGGATCGAGACGGCGCTTGATGTCCTTCATGGCTTCGATTTGTTCGTCCGAAAACTGGAGCTTCAGGAGATCGCGTTTGCGCTTGCCCAGTCCGTGTTCTGCCGAGACGGTGCCGCCGAGTTCGACCGATTTGCGCGCGAACGTCTTCATCAGACGCATGGCAATTTCCCACTGCTCACTGTCGGCCGCGAGGAAATGGGCGTGAACATGCGCGTCGCCAATATGCCCGAAGATGCAGGATTCACCGGGAAATTCGCGGTCCATGGTCTCCCGGTAGAAGCGCAGCATCTCGCGATTTTTCGGGACGGGAACGGAAAAATCGGTGCCGAGAGTCGTCAGCCCGCGCTGACGGGCCATATCGTTCACAGCCTCGGGCAGCGCGTGGCGGAACTGGCGGAAGCGCTCGCGGTCGGCTGCGGAAGCAGCAAACCAGGAGCCTTCAATCAATGCGGAAGAAGCTTTCAGACGCCCCTCCCATGCCTCTTCGGCATCTTCGCCTGGAGCGACTTCCTGCTCGGTGAGGATGGCGGCACGGGCGGCCTTCGGCATGCCCGGGAAGCGCGTGCGCACCAGATCGAGCGACGGGGCGTCGATATATTCCAGCATGCGAAGGCCGGGAATGGGACGCCATGCGTCAACCGCATCGAGCGCGGCGTCGTCCGATTCGAAGAAAATCACGCCGGTGAAAAGCTGATTCGGCAGAGGCAGCAGACCCACTTCCACCTGCGTGACGATGCCGAGTGTGCCTTCGGAGCCGATGATCAGATCCATGTAATCCATGCCTTCGCGCATGTAATATCCGGCGGTATTCTTGCGGACGTCCGGCGCGGGAAGAGCGGGAATGGGGAAAGGCGGCTTCTCGCCGCGGCGCAGCGCGAGCACTTCACCGTTCGCCATGACGACCCGCAGAGCGCGGACGTGGCGGCGGGTATCGCGATAGAGGAAACTGCGGGAGCCGCTGGCGTTGGTGGCGACGGTGCCACCGATCGCGGCGCTGTATTCGGTGGGATCGGGCGGATAGAACTGCTTCGAAGGCGCAGCAGCGGCCTGGATCGACGTGAGCGACGCGCCCGCGCCACAGATGGCGAAGCCCTCGTGGACTTCGATGCTGTTCAGCTTTTCGAGAGAAACCAGCCAGCCGCCATCGGGAACACGTCCGCCGGTGAGACCGGAGCCGCCTCCGGAAATGGTGACGGGAATGCCCTGCGCCGAGGCGCGCCGCATGATATCGACAACGGCGGCTTCGTTTTCCGGGATCAGCAGCTCTTCGGCGTGACCGCGGTAATTTGACGCATCGGCGAGATAAGGAGAATCGGGTTCAAGACGCATGGGCGTTAGTGGACGGTGGCGGGTACTTCGAACAGCGTGCCGCGGCCGAGGAGCCAGTGCGGATCGAAACGCCGCTTGATGGAGTGCATGGTTTCGATCTGCTCCGGCGTGAACTGCAGAGCCAGATAGCCGCGCTTCTGCTTGCCGAGGCCGTGTTCGGCCGAGACAGTGCCGCCCATCTCGACGGCGGCGGCGGCGAACTTCTTCATCAAAGCCATGGCGCGATCCCATTCGGCGCGATTGGGAGGCAGCACGTTGATATGCACGTGCGCGTCGCCAATGTGCCCGAAAATCACGTATTGGCCGGGAAACTCGCGGTTCAGAGTCTCGCGGTAGAGATCGAGAATATCACGGCTGCGCGCCAGCGGAACAGCGAAATCCGAGTTGGCCTTCATGACGCCGCGCTGGCGGATGATTTCGTTGACGCCTTCGGCCAGGCCGTGGCGGAAGCGGCGGAAGCGCTCACGGTCGCTGGCGGAGGCGGCGAACCAGGAATCGTCAGTCAGTGCGCCCGCGGCTTCGAGGCGGTCGAGCCAGGCTTCTTCGGCATCATCGACATTCGAAATATCCTGCTCAATGATGAGGGCGGTACGGGCCTGGGCGGGGATTTCGGCAAAGCGCGGACGGACGACATCCAGCGACGCGGAGTCCACGTATTCGAGCATGCGAAGACCGGCGATTGGACGCCAGGCATCGACAGCATCGAGAGCGCGGGCATCGGAATCGAAGAAAACGACACCGGTGAAGAGGGATTTCGGGATGTCGAGCAGAGTGACCTCGACTTCGCTGATCACGCCGAGCGTGCCTTCGGCGCCGATAAAGAGATCCATGTAATCCATGCCGGCGCGCATGAAGTAGCCGGCGGTGTTCTTGCGGACGTCGGGCGCGGGGAGCACGGGGATTTCGAATGGAGGCTTATCGCCGCGGCGCAGGGCGAGCACTTCGCCGCTGGCGAGTACGACGCGAATCGCGCGGATGTGATTGCGGGTGGCGCCGTAAAGAAAGCTGCGGGATCCGCTGGCATTGGTGGCGGCGGTGCCCCCGATGGAAGCGCTGTTCTCGGTGGGATCCGGCGCGTAGAACTGGCGGGAGGGCGCCGCGGCGGCCTGAATCGCGGAAAGCGATGCGCCGGCGCCGCATACGGCGTAACCTTTCTCGATCCGGATCTGGTTCAGGCGTTCGAGAGAAACGAGCCAGCCGCCATCGGGCACGCGGCCGCCGGTGACGCCCGTACCGGAGCCGGAAATGGTGACGGGTGTGAGAGTTGCGCTGGCGTTGCGGAGGATTTCCGAGAGTGCGGCTTCGTTTTCCGGCATCAGCACTTCGGCGGCGTTGCCGCGCATGCCGGAAGCGTCGGACAGATAGGGGGAATCGGGCTCGGGCCTCATGACTACTCTTGATTTTGGCAGATGCGCCGCCTCAGAACTGGAAGTAGACGAACGGGATGGAGAGATCGGTGGCGGTGAACAGCTCGATCACCAGCAGAGCCGCGACAGCGGCGGCGGTACGGACCAGAAGCGAGGATTGCGCAAGGCGCTCAACCCATCCCCAGTATTCTTCAGCCAGCGCGAGGATCAGGGCCAGGATAGCGAGACGGAGCTGCCAGGGGCGCAGCAGAAAGTTCGTGTTCATGCGGCCCGAAAACATCTGAGCGATCACGTAGCCGGCGGTTGCGAACGTCTTCGCCCGGAAGAACACCCAGCCAATGGTGACGAGCAGGAAGGTAACGACTGTGAGCGGAATACGAGCGAGGCCTTCCACATTCTTTCTGCCGTGAACAATGCGCTCGATCGAAAGCAGAAGCCCGTGATAGCCGCCCCAGATCACGAAGTTCCAGCTCGCGCCGTGCCAGAGTCCGCCGAGCAGCATGGTGAGCATGAGATTGAGTCTGGTGCGCCAAGCGCCCTTGCGATTGCCGCCCAGCGAGATGTAGACGTAATCGCGCAGCCACGCCGAGAGCGTCATGTGCCAGCGCCGCCAGAATTCGGTGACGCTCGCGGATAGGTAGGGGCGGCGGAAATTCTCCGGAAAATGAAAGCCAAACAGGAGGGCGACGCCGATCGCGATATCGGTGTAGCCGGAGAAATCGAAGAAGATCTGAAGGCCGAAGGCGAGCGCTCCGCTCCAGGCGGGGAAGAAACCGGGGAGCGCTGAGGGATCGGCGAAGTAACTATCGGCGACGAGCGCGAACTGATCGGCGCAGACCAGCTTTTTGATGTAGCCGGTCAGTATCATGGCGCAGCCGCGACGCCACTCTTCGGCGCCGGGCGCGCGCCAGTGGAAGTAGTCGGCGAAGAACTCTTCGGCGCGCACGATGGGACCGGCCACGAGTTGCGGGAAGAAGGCGACGAAGAGCGCGTAGTCTATGTAGCTACGGATAGCGGGCTGTTTGCGCCGGTAGACATCGACGACATACGACATGCTCTGGAACGTGTGAAAGCTGATACCGAGCGGCAGGATGATGTTGAGCGGCGTGACGTGCATGCCGGGGTGGAAGATGGCGAACCAGGTGTCGCGGAAGAAGTTCGCGTATTTGAACCAGCCGAGCAGGCCGAGGTTGGCGGAGAGACTGAGGACCAGCGCGGAGTGCCGAGGGGGTCCGGTGCGCGCTTCGATCCAGCGGGCGGCGAAGTAGTCAATCGTGATCAGAAGCAGCAGGATCAGGACGTAGCGCGGGATCCAGGCCATGTAGAAGAACAGACTCGCGGCAAGCAACAGCCAGCGGCGCACGGGCTGCGGGAGCAGATAGAAGAGCGTTAGAACGACGGCGAGGAAGACGCAGAAGTTCAGGGTCGTGAAGAGCACGTCAGCGCGAGCCTCCTTTCGTCAGGACGTCCGCGATGCGCTCGCCGAGGCGCGTGGAGAATATCGGCCGGCCTTCGCGGTTCAGGTGGAGACCATCGGCGAAGAAGTCGGGGCGTTCGAGATCGGTGAAGGTGCCGGGCGGCAGGACCGTGACGTCCGCGGATCGCGCGGCCGCGGTGACGAAGCCGGTGTTGTGGAGCTTGTTTGCTTCGGGATCGATGAGCGGCGCGCGTGGGAGTTGCAGAAAGATCAGACGCGTCGGGGAGTTCCTGTAGTCCTCCAGAATGCCGCCGAGCCAGCGTTCGCGATAGCGCGCAACTTCGCCAGTCTGGTCCGCGGGTTCCCGGAGAACGAAGCGCGTGACGTTGTCTCGCGTGGCTTGCGGAATGCGATCGGGGAACCGGATGGCGCGGTGCCGCCAGTCGACGGACATACCGCTGAGGCTGGACGCCATGCCTCCGTAGGCCGTGATGTAGCCGAGGCCGTTGGCGCGCCAGTCCGCGGCGTGCGGGAGGCGCGCACCGGGTTTGGCGAGAAACGCCTGAACATCATCGCGCAGAACGATGCCGCGAAACAGGCAGCCGAAAAAGGCGTGGAGGCCAAGCGGGTAATCATGAAAAGACTGGGCGAAACCGAAGCAATCGCCGAGGCCGAGTTCCATGACGAGATAATTCTGATCGCTCGTGCGGCGGTCGAATTCGGCGAACCAGTCGTCGTCGGAATAGGTGTCGAGCGCGAAGGCGATGGCGGCGAAGCGGCGGCGGGTGGGGTCTGCGGCGCGCAGGGCGTAATACCAGACTCGTGGCGTGGTGCCGGAGACGCCGAAGTTCCAGAAGCGGAGGCTTCCTCCGGCGGCCTGATCCGCGGTGCGCGCGGAGAAGCCTTCGGCGATCCGGGAATCGCCGACGACGAGGACTTCGGGGCGGCTGGATCGAGGCGCGGATTTGATCCAGTGGAGGTGGGATTCGAGCGAGCCGGCGCTGGAATCGGGCTCGAGGTATGCGGTGTACCACCCGGTGCGAAAGAGCAGGCTATCGGCCGCGAAGAATGCAGCGAGCGCGAGGATAATCCACAGGAAACCGGAACTGACGTTGCGCGCGCCGATTTTTCGATCATACGATAATGGCGATTATGTCCCCCTCGGCTACGGATGCGGCTCTTCGTGTGCGCGGACTCCGCAAGGAGTATAAAGACGTGATCGCGGTGAACGGCCTGGATCTGGAAGTCTATCGCGGCGAATGCTTCGGGCTGCTGGGGCCGAACGGCGCCGGGAAGACGACGACGATCGAAATCTGCGAGGGCCTGACGGAGCCCGATGCGGGCGATGTGGAACTGCTCGGGATGCGCTGGAGCGCGCAGGCGAAGACGCTGCGGCAGCGGCTCGGGATTCAACTGCAGGAGACGCAGCTTTCGGAAAAACTGACGGTGATCGAAACGCTGGAGATGTTCCGGAGCTTCTACGATCAGGGGCCGCGGGCGGAGGCTCTGATCGAAATGATGCAACTGGGCGAGAAGGCTAAATCGCGGGTGGGCGGGCTTTCGGGCGGGCAGAAACAGCGGCTGGCGCTGGCTTGCGCGCTGGCGGGCGATCCGGAACTGCTGTTTCTGGATGAGCCGACAACGGGACTCGATCCGCAGGCGCGGCGGCAGTTGTGGGATGTGATCGAAGAGTTCCGCAGGCAGGGGCGCACGATCGTGCTCACGACGCACTACATGGATGAGGCGGAGAAGCTGTGCGATCGCGTGGCGATTATGGACCACGGGAAGCAGATCGCGCTGGGGACGCCGCTGGAACTGGTGGCGTCGATTGGAGGCGAGAATGTGGTGGAGTTTGCGACCGAGGGAACGGCGTTCGATCCGGCGCCGCTGCGTTCGATAGAAGGCGTTAGCGAGGTGCGGCTGGAGGCCGGGAATGCCCGCATGCAGGTCAATGAGCTGCATCGCTCGGTTCCATCGATCCTGGAAGAGGTGAACCGCCAGGGCGTGGCGATGACGGAACTGCGCACGCATTCGGCGACGCTGGAGGACGTGTTCGTCGCGCTTACGGGGAGGCATCTGCGTGAAGACTAGCTTTCGAGACCGGCCGATCGTACAGCTCACGCTGGTGCGGTTCCGTGAGTTCCGGCGCGAACCGGAGGCGGTGTTCTGGGTATTCCTGTTTCCGATTATTCTGGCCGCCGGGCTGGGGCTGGCGTTCCGGAACCGGCCGGCGGATGTGGTGAAGGTGGGGGCGGTGACGCCGCAGATCACGGCATCGCTGAAGCAGGAAAAGCTCCTCGACGTGCGCGAGTTCAGCGCGGCGGACGGGCGCGAACAATTGCGGACAGGGAAGATCGTGCTGCTGGCGGAACCGGCCGCTAACGGCACAGGCGTGCAGTACGAGTATGACGATACCAATCCGGATGGGCGGACGGCGCGGATGCTGGCGGACCGGGCGGTGCAGACCGCGGGCGGGCAGAAGGATCCGGTGGCGGTGAGCGAGAAGCTGATGCGCGAGCCGGGATCGCGGTACATCGATTTCCTGCTGCCGGGTCTGCTCGGGATGAACCTGATGGGGAGCTCGATCTGGGGGTTAGCGTTCGGGGTGGTGGATGCGCGGAAGAAAAAGCTGCTGAAGCGGCTGATCGCGACGCCAATGCCGCGGCATGAGTATCTGCTGTCATTCCTGTTTTCGCGGCTGGTGATGCTGGTGATCGAAGTAGGGACACTGGTGGGGTTCGGGACGCTCGTCTTCCATGTGCCGGTGCGCGGGTCTGTGTTCGCGCTGGCGGGGCTCTGCGTCATTACTTCCCTTTCGTTCAGTTCACTGGGACTGCTGATATCGGCACGGCCGCGGACGATTGAGGCCGTCTCCGGCATCACCAATCTGGTGATGATGCCGATGTGGATTCTTTCCGGCGTGTTCTTTTCGTCGTCGCGATTTCCGGATGCGGTGATGCCGCTGATCAAGGCGCTGCCTTTGACAGCGACGATCGACGCGCTGCGTGCGAGCATGCTGCAGGGGACTGCGTTCACGGAGCTCTGGCCGCAGATTGCGGTGCTGGCGGCGTGGGGGTCGCTCAGTTTTGTGGTTGCGCTGAAGGTGTTCCGGTGGAGATAGGCGCTGCGCGATTGCCAATCGCGCGGCAGGTTACCAACCTGCCCCACAAAAAATGACTACTGCTTGATGATTTGGCCGTCGGCTTTGCGGAGTTCGCCCCAGCCGCCGTTGAGGCCATCGCGGCCGGGCTGGAAGGGGTACTTCGCGGCGGCTTTTTCATCGACTTCGATGCCCCAGCCGGGCTTCGTGTTGGGCCAGAGATAACCGTCTTCCATCACCGGGCATCCGCTGAAGACTTCCTGCGTGCGCGCGTTAAACGGCGTGTATTCCTGAATGCCGAAGTTGTAGCTGA
>DASZVV010000035.1:0-6948 GCA_035546955.1 Bryobacteraceae bacterium | reverse complement strand
TAAATGAAACGACTCTTGGTTACAACTGGGACCAGTACACTTACGAAACGACCGACACCTTCGCCACGGAAGCGCGCTCCCTCATTCCCGGCTTGCCGCAACTCTTCCCGATTCCCGCAACGGATTCGCAGGGACCGATTAACGGTTACGCAAACCCGACCATTCTGCCGCAGTTCAGCTTCGGCGGTGCGCCTTCGAATGCGATGTCGTATACACGCACGGGCGCTTCGGCCGGCCAGGAAATCGCCACCAACCCGACGTGGTACTACATCGATAACCTGAGCAAGGTTGTCGGGCACCACTCGATCAAGGGCGGTATCTACGTGGAATTCAATACGAAGTACCAGTGCGCGTGCAAACCCTACGCGGGCAACTACAACTTCGCTTCCTCCACATCCGTTCCGTTCCTCAACACGAACGACGGTTTTGCCAACGCTCTGCTTGGCCACGTCAACAGCTACAACCAGAACAACGCCGAACTGACATTCAACATGGTCTACCAGAACTTCGAAGAATATATTGAAGATAACTGGAAAGTGAACCGTCGTCTCACGCTCGATCTCGGCGTTCGCTTCTACCACCAGTCGCCGCAGGATGACAATGGCCATACCATGGTGAACTTCTTCCCGTCACAGTATTCGAAAACGGCGGAAGCCCGGCTGTATGTCCCCGCCTGCTCGAACGGCGCCAGGACCTGTACCGCCAACAACGGTTTGGTCGCTCAGGATCCCGCTACCGGCGCTGTTGTTGGCAGTTCGTTCATCGGTTCCTTCGTGCCGAACTCAGGTAATGACTTCTCCGGCGAAGCCGTTCTCGGGGTCAACGGAGTCAGCGAAGACACCTATCATCAGCAGGCTCTCGTCGCTGCTCCCCGCATCGGTTTCTCCTACGACCTCTTCGGAGACGGCAAGACCGCTCTCCGCGGCGGCTGGGGCGTCTTCTATAACCGCCTCGATGGTAACCAGTACTACCCGCTCTCCGCGCAGGCGCCTGCGTCTTATAACGTCGGCGTGAGCCAGTTGACCTTCGCTCAGATCGCGGCACAGAACACTGGTACAGTGCCCTCGATCGAAACCCAGCAGGGTGTTACTCCGTCCGCCCCGCAGGCCTACCCCGCCGAAGTCCCGTGGGATACGGTGCAGAATGCGAGCGTGGATATGCAGCACACGATCGGTAACAGCCTCACAGTCGACGTGGGCTATACGCTCAACCGCGTTTACCACGAGCACATTCCGACGGGCTGCTGCGACATCAACCCCATTCCGATCGGTGCGGGCTGGCCGTTCAACCAGGCAGCGCTCGACCCGACCACGGGTGGCAATACCAGCAACAACCTGAACTCGAATCTCGAGCGCACGATCTATCCGGGTTACGGCGCGATCGATATGGCGAACTTCAGCGGCCACTCCACCTACAACGCGCTCACCACGACCGTGAACAAGCGCTACTCGCACGGCCTCTCGCTCGGTGTCTCGTACACGTTCTCCCGGGCGCTGGGCACCACGAGCTACAACCCCGTGGTTCCCGACAACGAAGCCTATAACTATGGCCGTATCAGCACGGACCGTACTCACAACCTCCAGATCAGCTATTCGTATGACCTCCCTAATGTTGCGAAGAAGATGGGCTGGAAGGGCGTGGGGTATGTGATCGATCACTGGCAGCTCTCGGGCATTACTTCGAGCGCCAGTGGTTCTCCCACGAATCCGAGCTGCGGTCTGACCTCTGGTTCCGCCTCGGTTACGGGCGGCTACACCGGAACACCTGACCTTGGCACCCGGTGCCAGGCGATCGGCAACCCGTTTTCCAATATGCCGACCAACGGCAATGGCCAGGTGTACTTCAACCCGGCGGCCTTTGCAATGCCGGCACTCGCTACCGGCCCGAACAACTCCATCGTCGGTCCTCCGGCGTACGGCAACCTGGGCGGTGGCGCGGGCGTCTTCACCAACCCGCACGTTACCAACTTCGACATGACCATGACGAAGGTTATTCCGCTCGGTAATGAAAAGCGCGTCCTGAAGATTCAGGCGCAGGCTTACAATGTCTTCAACCATGCCGAATTCAGCGGCTACAACGAAGGCATCCAGTTCAATCCGACCACGAATCAGGTGTCCAACCTGAGCTCACTCGGTTATGTGAACAACACGGTGACGGGTTCCAACCGCATCATGGCGTTCTCCGCCCGCCTCGAGTTCTAAGCGGACGGCAGTATTAATACGAAGAAGGGCCGGTATCCGGTGAACGGATACCGGCCCTTCTTTTTTGGATTGACACCGGGCGCCATTTCTACTACGCTGTTATCCAAATGGCGAAACCCGATACCCTCGGCTCCTTCGAACAGGTCATCCTGACCGCCCTCCTTGTCCTCCGCGACAACGCCTACGGCGTCACCATCCGGGAAAAAGCCGAAGCGCTTGCACACCCGAAGAGGGTGTCGATCGGCGCGGTCTACGTGACGCTCGACCGCCTCGAAGAAAAAGGCCTGATCTCCTCCTGGCTCTCCGACCCCACACCCGAACGCGGAGGCCGCTCCAAACGCTGCTATCGCCTCGAACCACCGGGTCAGCGCGCTCTCGAAGAGGCTGCGGTCACCGCGAAGCGCATCTGGGACAGCGCGGCCGGAGTCTGGGGCAGGGACTGGGCGAAAGGAGGCGCGAAGTGACTGCTTATCCGCCGCAATTCGCCGAAGGCCTGCTCGCGTATTTGCTCCCGCCGGCGTGCCGCGAAGAAGTCATGGGCGACCTTTATGAGAGCTGCCGGAACCCGGTGGAGTACGCCCTAAGCGCGCTCGCGGTCGTTCCGCGCGTCATCCTCAGCCAGATCCGCCGAAATACCGATTCCTGGGTCTTTCTCGTAACCGCCTGCGCGATTGTGTACTCATTCATCGCCGGTTCGGCAGCCCTTTCGCCGAACGTCGCCCACCCGCTGCTCCGTCTCGCGATCCCGATTGTCCCTGCGCTCGTCAGCCTCCTGATCTGCAATGGCTTCGCGCCCAATGAGGAACGCCGCCGGCACGCCATTACCTTCGACATCGTGATTGCCATGGCGACCGCGGCGATCACGCAACTCGTACTCCTCGCCATCCTGCAGAAGAGTCTGCTCCTGCCGGGCTGGTGGCCGTCCGAAGGCACCGTACTGAGCTGGTTCGCGATCATTCTGCTGCGCGCCATCTTCCCGCCGGGAGTGAAACTGCCAACGGCACATCGGAGCCTCCAATGAACTATGCCGCCGCGCTCGCGTTCCTTGTCGCTGCAGCGGCGGCTCCGGCCCAGACTTTCTCTTTCGAAGTCGCGTCCATCAAACAGGCTCTCCCGTTATCGGTGGAAGGAATTCAGGCAGGGCGGTTCCATCTGGGCATGGACACCAACGGCACGCGCGCGGATTATGGATTCGTATCGCTCGCCGATCTGATCGCTTACGCCTATCGCGTCAAATGCTACCAGGTTGCAGGCCCAGGATGGATCAACGAAACACGATGGGATATCGAAGCGACGATCCCCGCCGGTCAGCCTGCAGACCGTGCGCCCGAAATGATGCAGCGGTTTCTGGCGGCCCGGTTCCACCTGGCGATTCGCCGCCAGCACCACGAACAATCCGTCCTGGCGCTGGCCGTGCGAAAGGGTGGGCCGCAGATTCACAAAGCCGAAGAGGAAACGTCCTCGGCTGCGGTGCCGGAGAACGGCCTCAGCAGCCTGCACCTGAACATGGAGGCCGGCCACATGGCGTTCTCCGGGGGCTCGCTCGGAACGATGCGCATAAGTCCGGGACCGAATGGAATCCGGATCGAGATGCCGGCAGTCACGATGGCCGCGCTCGCCGGGATGCTGATGCACTTCACCGATCGGCCAATCGTGGACGCAACGGGTCTGAAAGGCGCTTTTCAGGTAACACTGAACTTCCCGGCCGACCTGATGACGGACGTGCCCGCGGCGCAGAAGTTGACCGCGTTTCTGGGATTGAATTCATTGGGCGCAGTGCCGGACACCTGGAGCCCGGCCATCGTTCAGGCCGTGAAGGATCTCGGCCTCGAATTGACTCCGCGTAAGGATTTGGTCGAGACGATCGTCGTGGATCGGCTGGACAGAATGCCAACACCGAATTGAGGAGGCTGGTTGACCATGCAGACAAAGTCCCGACTGAGAACTGAATTCTTCGCAGCCCTGTTCCTCGTGTTCCCGGCAACAGCCAGCGCACAAACACCGGCATTCGCCGTCGCATCCGTCAAGCTCCACAAAGACGGACCAATCCAGCGTTCCGGTTTTTCGGGCGGCCGATTCACCTTCACCGGCCCGCTGATCTTCCTGATCGCGGAGGCCTATCAGCTACCCGTCAATTCAAGCCCACGTCTGACCGGGGCGCCGCAATGGCTTGGAGGCCGCAACGATATGTACGACATCGACGCGAACGGCACGTTTCCCGACAATCTCACCACCAGCGCCCGCAAGGAACGTGAACGTCTCATGCTCCAGTCGCTGCTCGCCGACCGTTTCAAACTCGTGATCCGACACGAGACGAAAGAAATGCCGGTATACGTTCTTGTAGTGGACGCAGGCGGCCCGAAGCTCGAAAAATCCAGTGTCACCGAAGCCGATTGTCCTCAGGCTGAATCCGACGGCCAGGTGCCATGCCACCAGTTCAACGGCGGGCAGGGACGTGGTCTCCATGCACGCGCGGCCAGTATGGACGATCTCGCCAGTTTCGTTGAGAACTGGACGAATCGTCCGCTGCTCAACAGAACGGGCATTACCGGCCTCTGGAAAATTGAGTCGCAGCCGTGGCTCTCCATCGACGCCCCTGACAACCCACCCGCACCCGGCGCGAAAGGCGAAGGCGGCGTTGACATGGCCGATCTCCCCACTCTCTTCCAGGTATTCGAGAAACTCGGCCTGAAGATGAAAGCCGACAGGGCGGCGGTGGAAGCGTACACGATCGTGGACATTCAGCGCCCCACTGAAAACTGACTTCCATGGCAACGACATTGCCCGACGATCGATTCCGCGTTCTCGTGCAGCTCTTCTTCAGCCGCTTCTTCGATAAAGAGTCGCTCTCCCCTCAGGGCGATGCCGCGGCCAACGTCAACCAGACACTCGGAATCCTGGCGGCTCCCGGTGGATTCATTTCCCTCCTGCTTTACTTCAATCCGCAAATCAAATCGGGCTGGAATCTGGTCACGCTGCGTTGCCTGTTCCTCGCCTTCTCCATGTCCGTCATCAGCTTCATCGTCGTTTTCGAATGGGACGCCATCTTTCCCGACTGCCGCGATTCCCAGGTTCTCTTCCCGCTCCCCGTCTCACTCTGGAAATTATTCCTGGCCAAAATGACGGCCTTCGTGATGTTCCTCGGACTCTTTCTCGCCGCGATCAACGGCATCGTTACGTTCTTCTGGCCAGCCATTTTCGATAGCGGGAATTTCCTGCTGGTGATCGGAACGCATTTGCTCGCGGTCACGGCCGCCGTCCTTTTCTCCGCCTTATCCGCGGCAGCAATCCAGGGATTGCTCCTGATCGTGGTCCCCGCCCGGTTCTTCCGCGTGGTCGCAACCTGCGTGCAAACAGCATTGCTGACGCTGATGGTTACGCTCTTCCTGCTCTCGCCGCTGATCGCCGGCGAAATCCGGCCGATGACCAGCGGGTACGCCGGCCTCGCACGCTGGATTCCCGCCTATTGGTTCTCCGGCCTCTATGAAATCATGCGTCCCGCGGTCCGGAGTGGGGCATTGCTCCACCTCGGGCATATGGCTCTGGTTGCCTTGGGCGCCATAACCGCCGTATTCGCTCTCACGCACATCCCCTTATATTTTCGGCACACCCGCAAGCTGATTGAGACGCCGCCCGCCAGCCCCTCCGGACCAGGCCGCTTCCACCTCGCGCTGAACGCCGCGATCGACAGCCTGCTTCTCAGGAATCCCGTGCAGGAAGGCGTCTTCCACTACATCGGCCAGACGATCACCCGCAGCATGAAGCATCGCCTCTTCCTCGCGGTCTACGCCGGGTTCGGCATCGCCCTCGTCGCCATCAGCGTCGCCCCACTCGCTGTTGTTGGTCCGGGATCTTTCGTCCTCGTGGTGAGCGATAATCCCACTCGCGCCACGCTGATGGGCGTTCCTCTCACACTCTCGTTCATTCTCGTCTCCGGCCTGCGGGCCGCCTTCAGCTTTCCCGCTGAATTCACCGCGAACTGGGCATTCCGCATGACCGACACCAACCACACCCGCGAGTGCCTGATCGCCATGCGCAAGTGGACCATCGTCTGCGGAGTGATTCCCCTGTTCCTTCTGCTTGCACCGTTCAATCTCGCTTTCTTTTCATGGCAGGTCGCGCTCTTCGAGTTCTTCTACGGCGTCACGCTTTCCATTCTGCTGGTGGAAGTGATGTTCTTCGACTTCACCAAAATCCCGTTCACCTGCGGCTATTTCCCGTCGCGCAACAACCTCGTCTGGCTGATCGCGATTTACGTCGCCGGCCTGTTTCTCTACAGCACCAGAATGGCGAATCTCGAACTTCGGCTGATGGCGCAGCCGCAGGATACTGCCATTTTCTTCGCCGCCTCGGCGCTCCTCTGGCTCCTGTTCTGGAAATGGCACAATCGCGCAGGTTCTCAAAAGAGCCTGGACTATCTGGGCGATGACGATCCGATCGTCCGCACCCTGGGTTTATCGCATTGAAGGAGGACCGATGCTCGAGGTCCAGTCACTGACGAAGTACTACCGGAACGTTCCCGTCGTGAACGATGTCAGCTTCTCTGTGCGGCGCGGCGAGGTCACCGGCTATCTTGGCCCGAACGGTTCCGGTAAATCGACAACCGTCAAGATGATCACCGGCATGCTCGAGCCCAGCACGGGCCGCGTGCTGCTCGATGGACAGGACATTCGAGCCGACATGGGCGCCTTCAAACAGCGCCTCGGCTACGTCCCGGAAGAGCCGCACCTCTATTCCTATCTCACCG
>DASZVV010000034.1:0-4199 GCA_035546955.1 Bryobacteraceae bacterium | reverse complement strand
TGACGCTGGCGATCGGAGGCGTGGGTCTGGCGAACATCATGCTGGTGTCGGTGACGCAGCGGACGCGGGAAATCGGTGTGCTGAAATCGCTGGGCGCGACGCGCGGGGCGATTCTGTGGCAGTTTCTGGTGGAGGCGATGGCGATTGTGACCGTGGGTGGGCTGCTCGGCGTGCTGCTCGGCTGGGCAGTAACCGCCGGGATTCAGACGCTGCCTCTGCTCGGGCCGTTATTCAAGGATGATTCGGGGAACGGCGATATCCATCTGCACATTTCCCAGTTTGCGGTGATCACGTCGACCGTGGTCCTGGAGGTGATCGGGTTGTTTGCCGGATGGCTGCCCGCGCTGAAAGCTTCGCGGATGGATCCGATTGAGGCGCTGCGGTACGAGTAGGGGTGGGTTGCTCAAACCCCTCCCGGTTTAGCGGATTTTCCGTATCGCCGGAGGTTTGGGCGCTGCGCTATGAGTGAGCGGCGAGCAGATCGACCGCATCGAGCCCTGCCGCTATGGAAGCATTAGTGTCGGGAAGATAGACGCTACCGAGAAAACTCGTATCTGCGAAGACCTTCAATGTTCCCCGCGCCCCTCTGAGATTAGATCCGCAAAGCTGAAATCGAATGTTCCGTTGCCCCACACCTCTTTCATTCGGGCGCGGAAATCAACTTTGGGTGGACCAGCCGGCGCATCAGGCACCATGCGCGCAATAGCCTGGTCCCGCTTCACGACTTCGATCTCCTCCCCGGCGGCGAGTTTCGCTTCGACGTCCTTGAAACAATAACCGAGTTCTCGAACGGATACCCGCTTCATGCAGTACATTTTAGCGTCACATGGAGAATAGCCAGAATCCTCTAGTTCGCGCGAAGCCGGAAACTGCCGTTATGTGAGGTGAGCCGGAGGGCGGGTCCGCCTCCGTTCACAGCGCCGTCGAGATTGGCGCCTCGGCGCCATACACTCCGGGTTGTCACGGCGAAGTCCGATTGCACTCGTCCGTTGTGAGAGCCGGTCTGAAGCGTAAACCTGCTCGCGGCTGGCATCATCAGTTCAATATCGCCATTGTGCGTATCGACGCTGCTCGGACCCGTCCATGAAGCGAATTGGACTTTGGCATTGCCGTTGTGCGTGTCGAGGTCGAGAGCGCCTGCGAGGCCCGTGACATCGATGTTGCCGTTGTGGGTTGTGATGCTGAGCGCCGCATGAAGATTCCTTACGTCAACGCGTGAATTGTGGGTGCGGACAGTCCATCGCGCGGTGCGTGGCGCATTGATGGTGTAGTGAATGTCCGGATTCGAGCCCTGCAGCCAGTCCCAGGTCGGGTACTCGGACTTGATGTGGACGGAATCGCCGGCATTCCCGATATCCACGCGGGTGTCATTGAAACGACGGCGGTCGGCATCTGAAGACAGGAAGCCGGCACTCATTTCAATCACCGCATGAACTTCGATTTCGGGACGGTCCCAGGTATTCACCGTGATGGAGCCGTTGTGATTTTCGATGGTGATGGAGCCCTTCATCGGCAAGGGCAGCGTTTTATCGACTGTTCGGGTGTCTGCCGCACCGAGCAGAGCGCAGGCAATCAACGCAGCTGTCAGCGAGTTCACGAGTGTCATTGGGGTAGTCCTCTCAGGAAGGATACGCACTAGGGTGGATAAAGTTCGCAAATTGGCAGGCTGGAATAAAATGGGTCCTTTATGTCTCGTTTCCCGGTGGTTTGCAGCGGCGTCCTGATCCTTCTGCTGACGTTGCTCGCCCCTGGTCAAACACCTTCCAGTTCTTCCGGACGCGGCGGCCGAACTCCCCTGCCTCCGCTCGACGAGGCCACATCTGACCGCGGCAAGGCCATCTACGCCGCCCACTGTGCATCCTGCCACGGTCCCGATGCGCGCGGCACCGCGCGCGGTGTGGATCTCGCCCGCGCCTTCAGCGTGCGGCTCGATCCGCGAGGGGCGCAACTCGGGCCGCTTCTTTCGTCCGGACACAAAGACAACTCCGTCCCACCCATCCATCTGACCGATGCCGAAATCGGCGACATCGCGATGTATTTGCGCTTCGTGGGGAATCTTGCGACCGCCGGAGACGGAAACGTGGCGCCGAACATCATCGTCGGCGACGCAACCGAAGGCAAAGCGTTCTTCTACGGCGCAGGCAAATGCAGCACCTGCCATTCAGTGACAGGCGATCTGAAAGGAATTGGATCGAAGTACAGCGCCACCATGCTGCAGAACCGGATCGTGCTGCCCCGCGGACGGGGCCCACGCGGGCGCAACGATCCCCCGGAGCCGGCGCGCACCGTCACCATCACGCAGCCGGATGGGACGGCCGAAAGCGGAACGCTGGTAATGATTTCCGACTTTCTGGTTACTTTCCGCGATGGTTCCGGCGCGCTTCACTCCGCCGTCCGCCACGGCGACGTTCCCAAGGTAGTGATTCACGATCCTCTCGCGGCCCACATCGAGAGTATGAAGCGAATGACGACGAAACAGATGCACGATCTCACAGCGTTTCTGGTGACCCAATGAGAGCGGCGATCTTTCTATGGCCGCTGGCGGCAGCAGTCGCATTTGCACAGGCCGGCCCGCTCGATAACCAATTGCTGTTGAAGACGCCCGCCAAAGAATGGGCAGGCTATCACGGGGATTCCACCGGCCGCCACTACAGCGCCCTGAATCAGATCACCCGGGAGAACGTTCACGAACTCTCGCTCGCCTGGGTCTCGCGCGTCAGCACTGCGAATCAGGACGCGGTGTTCGGCGGCGACGGCCCGGATCCGGCGCCTACGCCGCCGGGCGCAGCGGCTCCGCCGGTCCGGGCGATTCCGCTGGTGGTGAACGGCGTCATCTACTATTCCGCCTCGGGAAACGCCTTCGCGCTCGACGCACGCACGGGCAAACGGCTCTGGCACTTTGCCTATAAGACTGGTGGCGGAGGCAGCCGTGGCCTGGCCATGTATGGCGACTGGCTGTTCATGACGACGGGAGAGCCCGGTTTAGTCTCGCTCGACGCCGCAACGGGCAAGGAGCGATGGCATAAGCGCATTGCGCCGGGTGGGCTGGGATATTCGTCGTCTGTCGCGCCGATTGTGGTCGGCAACCACATCATCATCGGAACAGGCGGCGACAGATCGGATCATGATGCCTGGGTGGAATCCCGCGATCCGGAAACCGGCGACATCCAGTGGCGCTGGAATTCCACGCCGCGCAAGGGCGACGCCGCACTCGCGACGTGGCCCAGCGAGGACGCGGCTATTCACGGGGGCGGCGGCGTCTGGCAGATGCCGACTTACGATCCGGAGCTGGGTCTGCTCTACGTCACGACGGGCCAGCCGAATCCCGTTTTCGACGGAACGTCGCGGCCCGGCGACAACCTGTACACCTCGTCGATTGTGGCCCTGCACGCCGATACCGGCAAGATGGCGTGGTACTTCCAGACCAGCCCGCACGATACGCACGACTGGGACGCCACGGAGGTGCCCGTCCTGATCGACGGCACAATCGACGGCCGGCCGCGGAAGCTTCTGGCGCAGGCAAATCGCAACGGATATTACTTTCTGCTGGACCGGACCAACGGCAAGGACTTGGTGACGAAGCCCTTTATCCATGCGAATTGGGCGAAAGGGATCAACGAAAAGGGGCAGCCGATCGCAGATCCCGCGCAGGAGCCGATTATCGGCGGCTCGCTCGTGACGCCCACTTCAGACGGCGCGGCGAACTTCCCCGCCCCGAGTTTCAGCCCCGATACCGGCCTGCTTTACGTGAACACGGTTGAGGGGTACAGCGTGTTTCATCTGGAGGATCCGGCGCTGAAGCCCGTCGGGTTTGCGCATTCGTCCGAGTATGCGTTTGGAGCCGGGCAGTCGGCCCTGAAGGCGATTGACTACCGGACGGGTGCGATCAGGTGGGAGCACGACTATCCGGGCGGCGGATTTGGCTTCGGCTCCTGGCCAGGGGTTCTCAGCACAGCGGGGCATGTTGTCTTCGCGGGCGACGATACGACGAATCTGGTGGCGTATAACGCCGATACCGGGAAGATTCTCTGGCACGCCGATTTGGGAGGGGTGGTCGGGAACAGCCCGATCACTTATCAGGTGGATGGGGTGCAGTACGTGCTGGTTTCGGCTGGGGATTCGATCTGGGCGTTCTGGCTGCAGTGATTACGTGCGATCGAATTCGACGCGAGCGTAGACGGCGTCCAACCGGAGGCGGC
>DASZVV010000033.1:0-7026 GCA_035546955.1 Bryobacteraceae bacterium | reverse complement strand
TTCGGTGTCGCGGCTGTGAAGTCCGATGGAGGGTTCATCGAGCACATAGCAGGCGCCCACCAGGCGTGAGCCAAGACACGTAGCGAGCTGGATACGCTGCGCTTCGCCGCCGGAAAGCGTGGCGGAGAGGCGATCGAGCGTCAGATATTCGAGACCGACATCGTTGAGGAACCGCAGGCGCTGATCGATTTCGGTGAGGATGCGGCCGGCGATGCCCGCCTCTTCGGGCGTGAGGGTGAGAGCAGAGAAAAACTTCGAGGCATCGGCGATGTTCATCCGCGCGACATCGGCGATGGTGAGGCCGTTGATTTTGACGTTCAGAGCTTCCGGACGGAGACGTGAGCCGTGGCAATCCGGGCATCGCGTGTAACCGCGATAGCGGCTCAGCAGAACGCGAACGTGAACCTTGTATTTCTTCGTTTCGAGATAGCTGAAAAACTGGCGAATGCCATCGAGCTTCGTTTTACGGTCGCCTTCAAAAACGAGGTTCCGCTCGGTTTCGGAGAGATCGCAGAACGGCATATCGAAGCGCACGCGGCCGGCGGCTTTTTTCTTAAAATCTTCCAGCCATTCGAGGCCGCTCGGCTTGGTCCACGGCTCGATCGCGCCTTCATCGATGGAAAGTCCGCGATTGGGAACGGCGAGATCGAAAGAATAATCGATCGTGTTGCCGAAGCCCTGGCAGCGCGGGCAGGCGCCGGCGGGACTATTGAAGCTGAAAAGGATCGGCTCGGGCGGATTGAAATCGATGTCGTCGTACTTGCAGCGGAAGCGCTCGCTGAAGAGCAGGCGTTCCTGGGTGGCGGCGTTCAGGAAGATCACCTCACCCGATTCGCGATAACAGATTTCGACCGTGTCGACGAGGCGCTGGTGGAGATCCGGCGCGATGGCGATGCGGTCGGCGAGAATATAGACCGGCTGTTTCCAGTCGATGCCAAGCAGCGATTCGGGCGTGGAGAATTCGAAGGTGGCGCCGTTTTGCCAGAGACGGTTGAAGCCGCGCGAGCGGAGTTCGTTGAGGCGGCCTTTCGGAATGTGATGCTCGTCATGCTTCACCGGAAAGAAGACGAAGAAGCGCGTTCCGGCGGGCTGCTCGAGCATCTGCGCCGCGACCTGATCAACGGTATCGCGCTGCACCAGCCTTCCGCAGATGGGGCAGAAGGTGCGCCCGGCGCGCGCCCAGAGCAGACGCATGTAATCCCAGATTTCGGTCGAGGTGGCGACCGTGGAACGGGGATTGCGCGTCGTGTTCTTCTGACGGATGGCAATAGCGGGCGCGATGCCTTCGATCTCATCGACCGCTGGCTTCTCCATGCGCTCGAGAAACTGGCGCGCATAGGCAGAGAGAGATTCGACGTAACGCCGCTGGCCCTCGGCATACACGGTATCGAACGCAAGGGAAGATTTACCGGAACCGGAAACGCCGGTAATAACCGTCAGCGTGTTCAGAGGAATGGCGACAGTGACATTCTTCAGGTTGTGAAGACGCGCACCCTTGACGAGGATGCCTGCAGACGCCTGCTCTGCTTTGTTGCTGGGTGTGGAGGACAAGGACGGGAAACTCCTATTTTAGCGCCGGGCAGAAGCCCGGGCGGCCGGAGTTCCGCCGGGCGCTCCTATTCGAGGATGATGTCGCCGACGCCGCCGCGCACTTTCATGTGGACGGCCGGCTTGTCATCGGCGTAAGCGGCGTTGTAATACTTGCCGTCACCGCGTTTGGTAAGGCCATCAGCCTGAACGCTGCCGATGCCGCCGGTGGCGTCCACCACGGCGCCCGTTTCTTTCGGAAGCCGGATATGGGCCTCGCCGACGCCGCCGTTGATCTGGACATTCACGTCCTGCGTGTAGCGGTTCGCCATATTGAACGTCATGTTGCCGGCGCCCATGTTGACCTCGGCGGAGCGGAGGGCGAGTTGCGAGACATCGAGGCGCGATTCGCCGGCGCCGAGGTGAACGCTGAGATCGAGGGGGAGATCGGAACCCATTCGCAGCGTCCACTCGTTGGTCGCGTTCCGGCCGCGGGTGGAGCCGTTTTCCGGCGATTCGACGGTCAGCAGACCGCGCCCGCCCATCACGTCGTAGTGAACGACGGGACGGCCAGCGTTCTGGGAGTAGCGGAAAGTCGCATCAAGGAGGCGCGAGGCGCCGCCCTCCAACTGGAGCTCGCCGGCATTCATGCGGATTTCGGTGCGGACGGTATCGGCCTTCCCGGCTTCGACAGTCGCTGTCCCCGTGAGAATGGGCCCGGAGTCCTCCGAACAGCCGGCGAGCAGGACTACTACCGCCGTCAGCGGAATCAATACGGTGCGCATATACCCTCCCTATACGCGGTTTGCCGCGATTCCGTTCAGTCTACCGGATTGGTGGCGAAGACGGAGAGTTCGGGGATAAAACCGCGGTCGTCCATTTCGAGGGCGGCGCGAACGGCGTGGGCGATTTCCTCACCGCGCAGCTTGCTGTCACTGGCTTTCTGGGTGAGGCCGTTGGCGGCGAAAAAATCCGTGATGACCTCACTCGGATTGACCAGCATTACCCGGATATTGTGTTTCCGGAGCTCGGCTCGCCAGCATTCCGTCATGCCGCGGACGGCGAACTTGCTGGCATAGTAGGCGGTGCCGCCGGGCGCGCCGCGTAAACCGGCGGTAGAGCAGATGTTGACGATGTTGCCGCGCTTACGCGCCGCGAAAATCTTCGCGGCTTCACGCCCCATCATCATCACGCCGGTGACATTGGTGGCGAAGACCCGCTCGAACGCAGCCGTATCCATTTCCACCAATGGCCGGAACGCGCCGATGCCTGCGTTGTTGATCAGGATATCGAGGTCGCCGAACTTCGCCAGAACCTCTTTGTAAGTGCGGAGAACGTCTTCTTCGCGCGAGACATCGGCGCGGATCGCGTGAGCGCCCAGGGCACGCGCGGCCTCCGCCAGTTTCTTCTCATCGCGGCCCGTGACAGCCACGCGCGCGCCGGCATCGGTGAGCGATTTCGCGATGGCGCGGCCGATCCCGGAGCTGCCGCCCGTAACCAGAGCTACTTTGTTTGAAAGGTCCATATCGCCACTATACTGGGACCATGCCGGGCTATGAAAATCAGCAACTGGCGGATATAGTTGCGGAATTGAACCGCACGGCGCAGACAAAGGAAAGCGCCGTACGCGAGCCGCAGGACGCTCCGCCGGATCCTTCATCGCTCGATACGGTGCTGACTCATGCGGTGAGGCTGGGAGCGTCCGACGTGCTGCTGATCGCCGGCGCGCCAGTGACACTGCGGGTAGCCGGGTCGCTTTCGCACACGACCGGCGCCCCGCTCTCCGCGGAAAGCACGCGCAATCTGCTCATTTCGCTGATGACTCAGCAACAGCACCGCGATTTCCAGCGAGCGAAATCCGTCGATTTCTGTTTCAGCCGCGAAGGCATCGGGCGATTCCGCGCGAATGTACATCATCAGCGAGGCACGGTGGCGGGCAGCGTTCGCATCCTGCCGGACAGGATGCCGACGCTCGAATCTCTGCATCTTCCGCCAGCGCTGAAGCGTCTGGCGGAAGCGAGGCAAGGTCTGGTGCTCGTGACGGGCCCCACGGGCTGCGGCAAGAGCTCTACGCTCGCAGCACTGGTGGACCTGATCAACACGAATCGCCAGGATCACGTGGTGACGATTGAGGATCCGGTGGAATTTGTCCATACCAACCGCCGGTCAATTGTGGAGCAGATCGAAATCGGCCAGGATGCGCCGGATTTTGCGAGTTCGCTGCGAAGCGTGCTGCGGCAGAATCCCGACGTGATTCTGGTGGGAGAGATGCGCGATCCGGAAACGATCTCGACCGTGCTGACGGCGGCGGAGACGGGACATCTGGTGCTTTCCACGCTCCACACGAACGATACGTCGCAGGCGGTGGGGCGCATTCTGGACGCCTTTCCGCAAAACAGCCAGCACCAGATGCGGCAGCAGTTATCGCTGGCGCTGCTGGCGATTGTGGCGCAGC
Organism: Bryobacteraceae bacterium; assembly: GCA_035546955.1. Classification (GTDB taxonomy): domain Bacteria; phylum Acidobacteriota; class Terriglobia; order Bryobacterales; family Bryobacteraceae; genus BOG-234. The sequence goes on along the minus strand of DASZVV010000033.1, from coordinate 3,044 downwards.
AGCTGGTGCCCGCGGCGCTTGCCGGGCAGGGACAGCCGGCGCGCTATCCGGTCACCGAAATCCTGATGGCGACGAGCGGCGTACGCCACCTCATCCGCCGCGGAGATGACCACCAGATCTACTCGGCGGTTTCGACGGGCCGGGCGGAGGGGATGATCTCGATGGAGCAGTCGCTGGCGGAGATGGTTCGGACCGGGAAGATCCAGCGCGAGGCGGCGATGTCGCATTGCTTCCGGACGGAAGATTTGCTGCGCTATCTGTAGGGCTCTCGATCACGTCGGGATTTGGAGTGCTCGCGCGCGTGGGCCAGCTGCGAATGCGCTCGAACAGAGCGTCGGATTCGGCGGTCTGGCCGGCTTCCGCGAGTGCGTTGGCGAGATGGAATTGCGCCTGATAATCGTTGGGCGCCAGCTCCGCGGCACGGCGGTAGTGCGGGAGCGCCTCCGGCAGGCGGTCAAGAGCCTGATAAACCTCGCCGAGACGATATTGCGCGATGACATTTTTCGGATCGAGCGCAACGGCGCGTTCCAGATCGGGGAGGGCATCCTGAGGCTTGCCGCCGCGGTAACGCAGCGCGCCGCGTGAGGAAAACGCGGCGGCGAAATCCGGCCTGAGCTGGATGGCGCGATCGAAATCCGGCAAGCCAGAAGTCGGATCGAGCGAATTTTCGCCGATGGCGAGTTCATACCAGCCGTCCGGATCTTCGGGGTGGCGGCCGGTGTACCAGCGAAGCTCGGCCACACCGGTTTCGCGCTGATTGACATGGATGGCGGCAAAGCCGCGCTCCCGGCGCGCTGCCTCATCGGCCGGAACGAGATTTACGTAATGGTCCCAGGCGGCGAGCGCTGGACCATATTCACCCAGATTGGCCGCGGAAGCAGCGAAGGACCTCTGGATATCCGGGCGCTCGGGAGCGATCTCGGCGGCGCGGGCGAGCACACGCAGGGTTTCGACAGGGCGGCCGAGAGAATCCCAGGCGTAAGCGAGGCGGTAGAGATTATCGGCGCTGCCGGATTTCGAGAGCGGCGCTTCCGCCGCGATCGCGCCTGCGTGGTTGCCGCTCAATTCGAGCGCCATCACGCGGTCAATGATCACGTCCGGCGCGCTGCGTTGTTCGCGGGAGAGTCGGTTCAGATAAGTAAGGGCTTCCGCGCCGTTCTTTTCCCGGAGAGCGAGGGTGGCCAACTGCAGATTTGCGTAGCCGTCGTTCGGCGCGATGGAGAGCGCCTGCACGAACGTCTTCCGCGCGCCGGCTGTATCGCCTGCGGCGAGCTGGTGAGTGGCAAACTTATCGAGGACACTGCCGGAACGCGGCGCGAGCGCGAGAGCCCTGCGATGCGCGGCTTCGGCCTCGCCGAATTTCTTCTGGTTATCGAGGGAAACGCCGAGGAAACTCCAGGCTTCCGCTTCGGAAGGATGCGCGGCGATCTCGGCGCGGAGTTTTGCTTCGGCGGCGGCGTTGTCACCGTGCCTCAGCGCGTCGACGGCTTCGCTTAAGAGAGAATTCGCCGCCGTGCAGAGAGCGCAGCAGGCGAGGATCGCACAGAGGCCGCTTCTCACCACCGCGATTTACCGCTATTTACCGGCGGAACAGTCCTTACCGCTTTCGTTGAGCCCCCATGCCATCGCATTGCCGTAAAGCTGCAGAATGACCGGTTCGGTATACATCATTCCGCCATGGCCGAGCGCGGAATAGAAGACGTGACCTTTGCCAACGCAATGCCACCAGGCCAGCGGGTGGTCCTCGCCCATCGTGGAGTTGCCGGGCTTATAGCTCTTCTCATCGGCTGTGATCAGGATGTGGAAACCGGGAGTCTTACGGGGATTGGTGGCGAATGCATACCACTCATCTTTGCGGTTGAAGACCGGCGGCAGCCCTTTTGTGAGAGGGCTTTTGGGATCTTCGACATGCGCATCGCCGAACTGCTGGGGCGAGTGGCTGGTGAACTGAGCGCCCAGGAGCGTTTCGATGTACCAGGGCCAGTCAGCCAGCGAACTGCGGCCGTTCGGAGGATTGTACTTCGGATCGCCACCGGCGCCATGAATTCCGACGTAAGAACCGCCGTCCTCCACCCAGCTCCGGAAGGCTTCCCGCTGATCGGGAGTCAGAGTATCGCCGCTGTTGTTGTTCCAGATGACGAGCTTGAATTTCGCAAGCTGCGCCTTATTCATGACGGCACCGTTTTCGGTCACAAAATAGGGGTAGTTGCGCTCGTGGGCAATGGCCGCGAGCGCCGTGTCCGATCCGACAACACCGCTGTCATCGCGGAAGCCATTGGTCTTCGAGTAGATCAGGACGCCGCCGGATTTCAGATCGGCAGGCAGCACCGGCGGTTCATGGTCATAGCTCGGTGTGACAAATCCGCCGCCACCGCCGCGTCCACGGCCACTGAAGCCACCGAATCCGCCACGGCCGGAACCGCCGCGGCCTGCTCCGGGAGCTTCGCCGGGAGGCGCCTGCGCGAGAAGCGCGATACCGCCGAGTGCGATTGCACCGAATGCCAACCACTTCAGACCGTTCGTCATAGGGCTCCTATGCGTCGCAGATTTCGATTGCTTTTTCCAGTACCGCGATGGGCTCGTGACCGGGAGCCGGACTGTATTCATGCGAGATGTAGCCGGTGTAGCCGAGATCGGCAATTGCCTCGGCTATCGCGCGATAGTTGAGCTCCTGAGTCTCGTCGATGTCGTGCCGGCCCGGATTGCCGCCCGTGTGGAAGTGGCCGATCCATTGGTAATTCGTGCGGATATTGCGGATGATGTCGCCATCCATAATCTGCGCGTGATAGATGTCGTAGAGAATCTTGACGCGCGGCGAGTTCACGCGCTTCATCACGTCGACGCCCCAGGCGATGTGGTCGAACATGTAATCCGGATGGTTCACCTTGCTGTTGAGGTATTCCATGCAGATCGTGATGCCCTTATCCTCGGCGTGGGCTTTCACCTTGTTGAGGAACTCGACGCAATTGTCGGCGCCTTCGTTGTCGGCCTGACCTTTGCGGGTTCCGGAGAAAGTGATGATGTTCGGGATCCCGTTGGCAGCC
>DASZVV010000032.1:0-4786 GCA_035546955.1 Bryobacteraceae bacterium | reverse complement strand
TTCTTCTGCGGGAGATCCTGAAGAAGGCCGGAGCGCCGCTCGAGGGACAGCTTCGGAAAACCGCGCTGACGACTTACGTCCTGGCCCAGGCGAAGGACGGCTATCAGGTTGTGTATTCGCTGGGTGAACTGGATGCGTCGATGGGGAACGAAAAGATCGTTGTGGCGGATAAGCGGGATGGGAAGGCGATGCCGGACGATCAGGGGCCATTTCGAATAGTGTGTCCGGACGACAAGGTGGGCGCGCGGTCGGTGAAGATGCTGGAGACGCTGGAAGTGGTGCGGCTGAAAAAATGAGGCTTGTCCTGGCGGCGGTGGGAGTGGCGGTTCTGCTCCATGCTCAATCCGGGCCGAGGCCGGCGTTCGATGTTGCCTCGATCAAGCCATGCCAGGAGCCTGTTAACGACCTCGGTCCCCATTCATCGCCTGGAAGGCTTGCGACGGATTGCGCGGAATTGCTGAATCTGATTGGCAATGCGTACACCGCATTTGCTGATGGGCATCTCAACCACAACAGCGATCCGGCTCCGATCAATGGAGGTCCGGCGTGGATCCATTCGGCTTCGTACGAAATCAACGCGACGGCGGAGGGAAATCCGAGCGTGGCGATGATGATGGGGCCGATGATGCAGCAGCTCCTGGAAGATCGTTTTCAACTGAAGATCCATCGCCAAACGATTGAAGGTCCCGTGTACTTCCTGACTACCGCGCGTGGTGGATCGAAGCTGCGGCCATTCAGAGAGGGAAGCTGTACGCCTTATTCGTCGCTGCCGCGTCCTGCACTCCTGCCGGGGACAGAATATTGCGAAAGTTTCATCGGCGGAGGCAAATCGCCATCGGTGACTGCGACAGGGGTGACCCTCGATGAGTTTTCAAAAACGCTGCGCGTGCTGCTGGATCGTCCCGTCATTAACAAGACCGGAATCGGCGGGCGATTCGATATTCACGTCCGGTTCACGGAAGTGGCGCCACAAGTGAATGAGTCCGATCCAACCGCTTCCAGCTCGATATTCGATGCGCTGCAGGACCAACTGGGACTCAAACTCGAATCGGGCAGGGGACCGATCGAAACGCTGGTGATCGATCACATCGAGAGACCGTCGGGCAACTGAAATAAAAAAGCGGCGCCCGCGTGGTGCGAGCGCCGCCGGTTGTCAGAGTTTGTTGGCTCTTATTCCTTCTCGTCGGACGGTTCTTCCGGCTCGCGGCCTTCCTGCTGGGCCTTGAGCCGTTCTTCCTTGCGGCGGGCGCGTTCCGCGGCGCGCTTCACCAGTTCGGATCCGACCAGTTCGATCATCGCCAGTTCCGCGCCGTCGCCCTTGCGGGGTCCGAGGCGGGTGATGCGGGTGTAGCCGCCGTTGCGCTGGCCGAAACGTGCGCCGAGCGTATCGAACAGCTTCTTCACCGCGGCCGGCGTCTGGAGGAACTGGGCTGCCTGGCGGCGGGTGTGGAGCGAATCGCGCTTGGCGAGCGTAATCATCTGTTCGACCATGGGCTGGATAGCCTTGGCCTTCGGAACTGTCGTGATGACGCGCTCCTCCGTAATGACGCTCGTCGTGAGGTTCTTAAAGAGACTGTTGCGCGAACCGATATCGCGCTTCAGTTTTACGTTGCCAAATCGGTGTCTCATCTTCCTGACCTTTATTCGTACGGAGTTTCTTCAGGAATATCTTCCGGCACCGAACCCGGGGGCGGGGGAGGCGGAGCCACCAGATGGCCCTGCGCATCGGGCTTCATGCCGAGGCTGAGGCCCATGCTGTAGAGGATTTCCTTGATTTCGTTGAGAGATTTGCGTCCGAAATTCTTCGTGCGCAGCATCTCGGATTCGGTCTTCTGCACCAGCTCGTTGATGGTCTGGATGCCGGCGTTCTTGAGGCAGTTGTAAGAACGCACGGAGAGCTCGAGCTCTTCGACCGAGCGGTTGAGCTGTTCGCTGATGCGGTCGCCGCCGCGCTCGGAAACTTCTTCCACCTGATCGGGCAGCTCTTCGAAGTTGATGAAGATCGTCATGTGATCCTTCAGCAGCTTCGCGGCGTGGCCGATGGCGTCCTGCGGGGAGATGGCGCCGTTGGTCCAGACTTCGAGGGTGAGCTTGTCGTAGTCGGTCATCTGGCCGAGACGCGCGGCTTCCACGGTGAAGTTCACTTTGCGGACCGGGGAATGCACGGAGTCGATCGGGATGTAGCCGATGGCGAGGTCTTCGTCGAAATTCTTGTCGGCGCTGACATAGCCGCGGCCGGGCTTGAGGCGCATCTCGATATCGAGCTTGCCGCCTTCGCTGACAGTCGCGATGTGGAGGTGGCGATCGAGGACTTCGACGTCGGCGTCGGTTTCGATGGAGCCGGAGAAGACTTCGCCGGCGGCATCGGCCCGGAGACGCACGGTCTTGACGGAGTCACCGATGACCTTGAACGGAACCTGCTTGAGGTTCAGGATGATGTCCGTGGCGTCTTCGACAACGCCGGGGATGGGGCTGAATTCGTGATCGACACCTTCGATCCGAACGGCGGTGATGGCCGCGCCTTCGATGCTCGAAAGCAGGACACGGCGCAGCGAATTGCCGATGGTGGTGCCGAAGCCTCTCTGGAACGGCTGGGCAGTGAACTGCCCGAAGCGTTCCGTCAGCGTCTCGGTATTGGCTACCAGACGCTTCGGTTTCTGAAAGCTCTTAAACGTCATTTGTGATTCACTCCAATAGCGGCGTGGCTTTATCTCAATCCGCTCACGCCGGTTTTACTGCTCCGACAAAAACCCAGACTACTTGTTGTGGCTTTACTTACTGTAGAGCTCGACGATCAGCTGTTCGTTGATCGGGATCTGCGTGAGCTCGTCGCGGCGCGGGGTCGAAATGATCCGGCCCTTGAGACCTTCGCGGTCGACGTCCATCCAACTCGGGGAGGGAGCGTGGGCCGTGGCGTCGCGCGCGGCGAGAATGGTGGCGTTATTCTTGCTGACTTCGCGAACGGAGACTTCGTCGCCCGGCTTCACGATGAAGGAGGGGATGTTGACCTTGCGGCCGTTGACCTGAATGTGGCCGTGGCCGACCACCTGGCGAGCCTGCGAGCGGCTGGTGGCGAGTCCCATGCGGTAGAGAACGCTATCGAGCCGGCGTTCAAGGGTGCCGAGGAGGTTTTCACCGGCGATACCCTTCATCTTGACCGCTCTCTCGTAAGTCAGATGGAACTGGGATTCGAGGACGCCGTAGATGCGGCGGACTTTCTGCTTCTCACGAAGCTGGAGGCCGTAGCCGACGACCTTCTTGACCTTGCGATCCTTGCCGTGCTGGCCAGGAACGAAATTGCGCTTTTCAATCGCGCACTTAGCGGAATGACAGCGCTCACCTTTCAAAAACAGCTTCATGCCTTCGCGGCGGCAAAGACGGCAAACCGGACCTCTGTAACGTGCCAAACGGAATTTCCTTTCACGTGCGGTTTACGATCCCGGTGGATCTTCGTCCCGCTCAAACGCTTTTACCAGAATACCAGATCTAAATAATCAGCCACAGATGAACACAAATAAACACAGATTTTAAGAATCTTATCCGTGTTCATCTGTGTTTATCTGTGGCCCGAAAAACAAAATCAGACGCGCCGTTTCTTCGGCGGGCGGCAGCCGTTGTGGGGGATCGGCGTAGCGTCGCGGATGGCGCGCACTTCGAGACCCGCTGTGGCCAGGGCGCGGACGGCGGATTCGCGTCCCGAGCCCGGGCCGCTGACCCGTACTTCGACCGTGCGGAGCCCGACTTCGTTCGCCTTGTTGGCCGCGGTGAGAGCCGCCTGCTGGGCTGCGAACGGCGTGCCCTTGCGGGAGCCGCGGAAGCCGAGCGAACCGGCGCTCGACCAGGAAACGGTGTTGCCTTCCGGGTCCGAGATCGTGATGATCGTGTTGTTGAACGTCGCCTGGATGTGCACGACGCCGTTGTGGACGACGCGCTTTTCCTTCTTCTTGACGACCTTCTTCCGGGCCGTCTTCGCTGGTGCCTTTGCCATATTAAGTCTTCGTCGCTTTCTTCTTGCCCGCTACGGTGCCCTTGCGCGGTCCCTTGCGGGTGCGCGCATTGGTGTGGGTGCGCTGACCGCGCACCGGGAGGCCGCGGCGGTGGCGCAGGCCCCGATAAGAACCCATTTCGATGTGGCGCTTGATGTTCAGCGAAACTTCCTTGCGGAGATCGCCTTCGACCGAGCCTTCATCTTCGAGGATCTGGCGGACGTGGTTGACCTCTTCTTCGGTCAGGTCGCCGATCTTCTTGTCCGGATCGATGCCGGTGCGGGCGCAGAGACTCTTCGCCCGCGTCCGTCCGATTCCATAAATGTAAGTAAGGCCAATCTCAGCCCGCTTTTTCGGCGGAAGATCGACGCCCGCGATACGTGCCATATTCTCTTATCCTTAACCTTGCCGCTGCTTATGCTTCGGGTTGACGCAAATGATCCGGACCACGCCTTCGCGGTGAACCAGCTTGCACTTCACACAGATTTTTTTAACCGACGCTCGAACCTTCATAAATTTTCGGCCTCTACAGCTTCTTCAAAATCCTTGCCCGCGTCGGATCGTGTTCCGCGAACTCAATCTCAACCCGGTCGCCCGGCAGAAGCCGGACCCAATTCCGTTCCGCGGCTCCGGCCCCATGCGCCAGAACCTTTTGCTTATTTACCAACTCCAGCCGATATACCAGGCTGGGCAATTCCTCAATCACCGTGGCCTCTACCCGGACTACTGCCGGGTCAGCACCCACGGCCCCTCTTTGGTTACCGCCACGCAGTGCTCGAAATGGGCTGAGTAAGAGCCGT
>DASZVV010000031.1:0-11633 GCA_035546955.1 Bryobacteraceae bacterium | reverse complement strand
ATGAACATTTTCTATCCCAAGCTGGTGGGCGCGCGCGTTCACCTGAACCCGCTGGTCGTCACATTCTCACTGATGTTCTGGGGTTTCCTCTGGGACGCCGCCGGCCTGGTGCTCGCCATCCCCATCACCGCCGGAGTCAAGGCCATCTGCGATAACGTCGCCGGCCTTCGCTCTTTCGGCCGCTTCTTAGGCGATTAATTCACCTCGATCGTCACAACCTTGTGCTTCTGCACCCACCAGCACGGATTGTCCCCCCAGTGCGGCAACAGCGTATTCGAGCACTGCACATCGATCACCGGCAGCGGCTCATAACTGAACTTGTTGTACTTCTCGTTGATGTAGTAATACCTTCGAACGGTCACTGTCGAATACCGGGGACGCGACGGAATCCCGAATCGCCCCGAAATATCATCCAGACCGTAAATCACCGCCGCGGCCACCGCCGCGCCGATCAGAATTCGTAGCCAGCGCGCCATGTTATTCGAGCACCAGTCGCAGGAACGCCTCCGCGGCGTAACTCACGGCGCGCCGCGCGGGCTGCACCAGATAAATTTTTCGCTCCACTTCAATCTCCGGCACGCGTAGTGGCACCAGTCTCCCCTCTGAAATCTCCTGCTCCACGCACATGCGCGGCAGAAATGCGACACCCACGTTTCTCTCCACCATCCAGCGAATCGTCTCCACCGTAGGCATCTCGACTTCCATATTGAGCCGCACCCCGCGCTCATGAAAGCTGCGCAGCACAATCTCGCGATACGGCGAGAGCACATTATGAGCGACGAAAATCTCCTCGCCCAGTTCCGCGATCGGTACATCGCGGCGCCCCGCCAGCCGATGCTTCGGCGAAACCACGAACGCCAGAGAATCCGTATAGATCACCGTCGAAACCAGGCGCTCATCGCGCGGCTGGTAGCTGATGACCCCGAGTTCCAGATTGCCGTCCGCAATGTCGCCGGGAATGCGGCTGGAAAATCCACGCCTTACCTGCACGCGAATCTTCGGATACAACCGCCGGTATTTTTCCAGATGCTTCAGCAGATAGAGACTGGTCGATTCATTCGCCCCGATCGCCAGACACCCCGCCGAATGATCACGCAGTTCGGCGATCGCGTTGCCCAGCTCCGCTTCCAGATTCTGAAACCGCCGCGCATACTCCAGCACTGTCCGCCCCGCATCGGTCAGCACCACGTCGCGCGCCGAACGATCGAACAGCTTTTCCCCCAGTTCGCTTTCGAGCCGCTGCAGCGCGAGCGACACCGCGGGCTGCGTGCGTCCCAGCTTCTCCGCCGCCCGCGAGAAACTGCGCTCATTAGCCACCGTCATGAAAACCCGAAGCGGCGTCAGCTCCATTCCTATCAAGATTACCGTCCGCCGGATCGCCGAAACCAACAGGCGCTCCTCTTCGTCCGAAGCCTTTAGAATAGATAAGTGAAGGGAGTTACCGGAAGAACTCAACTTATGCAGCGTTCGATCCATCCTCTGATCCTCAGCGCATTCCTGGCCTGCTCCGCGGTGTCCATCGCGGCGGCCGATAATCTCTACCTTCGCGACGGCCAGACTGTCCACGGAACTTTTCTCGGTGGCAGCGCCCGCGAAGTGAAAATGGAAGTGAACGGCCAGATTCGGAGCTACGACATCGGCCAGATTCAGTCGCTCACGTTTGACGCGCCGCCTCCGGAACCACAGCCCGATCGATTCTCCGCCGTGCCCCCGGCGCCTGCGGCTCCGCCGGCTCCGTCTGCCCCGCCCGCTCCCATGGCGCCGCCTTCTTCACCTCCGCCGGGACGCTACGCATCGGTTCCCGCTCCGCACGGCTTCACGATTCCCGCGGATACCACCATCACCGTGCGCATGGTCGATTCCGTCAATTCCGATACCAGCCGTCTCGGTCAGACTTTCATGGCGAGCCTTGATGAACCCATCGTGATCGACGGGCGCACCATCGTTCCGCGCGGCGCGGACATCATGACGAAGCTGGTGGACGATCAGGACGCCGGCAAACTCTCCGGCAGAACCGTGCAAACGCTTGCGCTCGTTTCGATGAACGTGAACGGGCAGTGGATGGACGTGAGCAGCAATGATGTGCGCACCGAAAGCGGTTCGCAGGGCTCGAAGACGGCCAAGCTCGCCGGTGGCGGCGCCGTCCTCGGCGCGATTCTCGGCGGTATCGCCGGCGGCGGCAAAGGCGCCGCCATCGGCACCGTTTCGGGAGCAGCGGTCGGCACCGGCGCGTCGGTGGCGACCAGCGGCCAGAAAGTCGTGATCCCCTCCGAAACACGCCTGACATTCCGCCTCCAGCAGGCCGCACAGATTCCGTAGTTCGATGCGGTCCCTTCCCGCAAAACGCGTTCTGACGGCGGCGGCTCTCGTCCTCGCGACAGCCGCCGCTGCCACGGCTCCGGACATCGTCGAGGGCAACCCCAGCGCCCCTGTGAGAGTCCTGATCTTCAGCGATCTCCAGTGCGATTACTGCCAGAACTTCCGCACCCTGCTCGATGAGAAGCTGCTGCCGAAATACGGTAAAGACGTCGCCTTCGTCCACCGCGACTTTCCTTTGCCCCGCCATACGTGGGCGCGGCAGGCCGCCATGGCCGCGCGCTGGGTCTGGGAGCAAAATCCACACGCCGGCGTCGTCTTCCGCCGTGAGCTGCTCTCCGAGCAGGAACACATCACGCCGGATTCGCTGAAATCGTGGCTGATCGAGTTCGCCGACCGTAACAAACTCAGCGAGCAGGCCATCGTTGCCGCCACAACTGACCCGCGCCTCGGCGCGCTTGTCGATTCCGACATCCAGGCTGGCACCGTACGCGGCATCAAAAATCTCCCGACTGTGATCGTCGCGGGCAAGACGTTCTCCGGGACGATCATTTACGACGAGATCGCCCAGGCTCTCGATCAGGCGCTTCCGCACTGAAACCGGCGCGATCCCTCCTGATATTCTGGTAGTTCCGGCCTGATACTGCCGGAGTAAATTCTTTCTTTCCCGAGGTAAACCCGACTTGGCATTGCTGGAAGGCTGTAAGCACGAGCTGGAAATTTCCATCCCCGCGAGCGACGTGGCGCAGGAGACCGAAAAGGTCGCCGAACAGGTCCGCCAGCGCGTTCATCTGAAGGGGTTCCGCGCCGGCAAAGCGCCTATGTCGATGATCCGCAAGTATTACGAAAGCGACATCCGGCAGAAGGTGGTCGAAAACCTGGTTCCCAAAGCGGTGGATGAACGCATCGCCGCCGAGCAGTTGCGCGCTGTGAGCCGCCCGAACGTGATCGATCTGCATTTCCACGAAGGCGAAGATATTCACTTCAAGGCCCAGTTCGAGGTCTTCCCGCAGTTCGATATCGACAACTACAACGGCGTCGAAGTGGTCTACAAAGAGCCCACCGTGACTGACGAGGACGTGGACAAGCGTATCGAGGAAATTCGCGAGACCAAAGCCACTTACGCCAATGTCGATCCGCGGCCGCTCGCCGGAGGCGACTACGCCGTAGTATCGCTGGAAAGCCTCTCCGGCACCGACGAACCCATCAATTCAGACGAAGTCCAGGTCCTGATTGGCGGCACCGAAACCCTCCCCGGCTTCACCGAAAACCTGACCGGCGCTTCGCCTGGCGACGAAAAGGAATTCGACGTGACCTATCCCGAGGAATACGGCCGCGAGACCCTCGCCGGCAAAACGGTCCGCTTCCGGGTTGTCGTGAAAGGCCTGCGCCGCAAGGATCTGCCCGAGCTCAACGATGAATTCGCCCAGGACCTCGGTGACTTCCGCACCCTCGATGAAGTGAAGGAAGCCGTCCGCAAGTCCCTCCTCGCCCAGCGTCAGATGGAAGCCGAACGCGAGGCGCGCGACAAGATCGTCGACAAGCTTGTCGACAGCAATGAATTCCCCGTTCCCGAAGTTTTCGTCGATCGCCAGATCGAAAACCGCGTTGAACAGCGCCTCCGCATGCTCCAGGCTGAGGGCGTCGACCCCAAGTCCTTCAAGCTCGATTGGGAGAAAGTGAAGACAGCCCAGAAGGACGCCGCCCTGCGTGAAGTAAAGGCCTCGCTGATCCTCGGAAAAGTGGCCGAACGAGAGTCCATCAACGCCACCAACGATGAAATGGACCGCGAGCTCGACCGCATCGCCCGCGAGCAGCGCCAGCCCGTCGCGGTTCTCCGCCGCCGGATGACCGAAAACGGAGAGCTCGGCCGGATTGCTTCTCATATCCAGACTGACAAAACCCTGCATTACCTGTTCGAGCACGCCACCAAGACGGCCGAATAGGGGTTGTGGTATTCTGAAAAATAGAGTTCAATCAAGAGGTTACAGGAAGTAGATGGCAAATCGAGTTCAGGCGCTGAAACGGGTTCGCGAAACCGAGCGGCGCACCGCATTTAATCGTTTCGCACGCACACGGCTCCGGAACCAGATCCGTGCCCTGCGCCGCGCTCTCGCCGCAAAGGATCACGGCGATCTGAAGACCCTCATGTCGAGCACGTTTTCGCAGATCGACCGGGCCGCCCGCAAAGGTCAGATCAAGGACGGCGCTGCCGCCCGCTACAAGAGCCGCCTGCACAAGCGCGTCAAAGTCGCTCTCGGCGACGTCGCTAAGTAAACATTGCTGACTTCAGTTTTTCCGGCAGCGCGGCCTACAGGCCGCGCTGTTTTCGTTTATTGCTGCTGCTCTGTTAAGCTGAGTGCCGACGCATGAATATTGAAGTCCTGTTGACGGAATCTGAAATCGCCGCCGAACTGCTCGAGTCTATTGAGGCGCGCGATCTCCCCGAAAAGTTCTTCTATTGGAATCCGCTCTCGGTCGAGGCCTGGCGCGCACTCTCCCTGCGTTCCGATGAAGCGTTGCGCCAGACCTGGGAAAGCCTGGCCTCCCGTGCCGCCGGCCTCACCCAGGGCTTCCCCGGCGCCGTCCCCGTCATCAGTTTCGGCGCGGGTGAAGGTCTGCGCGACCGCGAAGTTCTCAAATCCCTCAAGCTCGCCGGCCGCGAAGCAAAGTATTTTCCAGTCGATTCCAGCCAGTCTCTGCTCGAAATCGCCTGCGCCGGCGCCGAAGATGAAGACTGCGAAGCGCACGGAATCAAGGCCGATATTTCGAGCCCGATGCACCTGCTTCTCGCGGCTGACATCAGTGAAGCGCCGCGGCTCTACCTCATGGTTGGCAACACGCTCGGCGGCTTCGATCCGCTCGATCAGATCAAGCACATCGCCGCCTGTGTCCAGAAGGGTGACATCCTCATCATCGACGCCAACATCCACGCCGGCGACATCGAGCCCAGCGATGAGCAGAAGCGTTTCGTCTTCGCCCCGCTCGCCATCGCCGGAGTCGCGCCGGAAGACGGCGAGCTCGTGTTCAATGCCACAGCGGACGATCGCCTCGACGGCCTTCACATCATGACCCGCCGTTTCCAGGCCGCCCGCGATCTTACGCTGCGTCTCTTCGGACGCGAAATTCCGCTGGCGCGCGGCGAGCGAATCCTGCTCAACTTCCGCTATCTGTTCACGCGTGAAGCCTTCCGCTGGCTACTGACGGAACACGCCGGCCTGCGCGTCGTCACCGAAATTCCGAGCGCTGACGGGCGCTTCGTGACCACGGTCTGCATCAAAGGCTGAGGCCTTTTCCGGCGCATCGTAATAGGCGATCCAGCGCCCGCACGTCACCACCCCGAGCCACAGCGCGAGCGAAAGCGCGCCCGCCAGTTTCGCCCGCAGCGGCAGCTTCGGCAGCCGGTCGATCTCTGCGGCGCCATAGTAAACGCTGCGCCGGAAAACCAGCCCGTGAAGCCCGATCGACGTCAGGAGAGTGAGCTTCAACAGGAAAAACGGATTCGCGTAATAAGTATCGATTCGCGACCCGGCCAGCAGAATCCCGCAGCTCACCATCAGCACAAATCCGCCGCGCTTCCAGTTGCGCGTCGAATCGATTACGCTTGCGAGCGGCGTCGAACGAAGCGCCAGTCCCATCAGCCGCAGGTTCGTCATCAGAATCATGCCGCCAAAGATCGCGATGCATGTCAGATGGGTGGCCATTACCGTGGGATAAAACAACCGCGATTGGCGAATCGCCGTGAAGAACGCCGAATTCTGAATCGTGTGGCTGATCTCAGCGATCGTCATCTCAGTACCCGCCCGCGGTGAATCCAAAAAACAGCCCACAGAACACGACCCCAATCCAGATCGCCAGCGAAACCGCCCCCACCAGTTTCGACGGCGCTCGCCGGTGGATCGTGTAGTTATAGGCGCACCCCACGAGCAGCAGCGCCATCTTCAGCCGGACATCCGGACTGTAGTAATAACGAAAAGGATCCGTGCTGAACAGAGCCATCCCCGAGCTGATGACGATCACCAGCCCCGCGCCCGTCAGCAACTCCGTGTCCCGCAGCAACTTCGCCGGACTCTGCCCCCGCACTCCCACCCCGAGCATCGCGAAATCCACCATCGCAATCGTCCCCACCGAGAGCGCCATGGATGCAATGTGCACCACTTCAGCCGCCCCGAACGCCCACTCAATCCTGTTCAGCGGGTTTTGCGAAAGATCGTATGGCGATATCTGCACCAACCGCCCAGTCTAATCCCGGAGGTCTCGCCCCCGGGCTCCAGACCGGGAAGACACAGGTCCCCGATCTAATTGCCGCCCGGCAATTCCGCCCGATCGATCACCACATACTCCAACTGAATCCTTTTTGCCTCCAGCCTCAACCCCAACTGTTCCTGCATCGCGGTAAAAATCGACGGCCGCGTATCCGCCGCATTCTGCGGATTTGCCCATTCGAGCGTAAAGTCGTACCGTCCTGAAAGCCCCGTCTCATCCACAACCGGGCGATCCACCCCATTCGCATTCGAAAACCAACCCGCCAGTTGCGTCATTGTCGCTCCGGATCCAATAATCCGGCCGCCGCCGCTCATCCGCAATATCCCCTTCGCTTCCGGAGCGCTTCCGGAAAACTTCACGCCCTTCTGATCGACAACGAGAACGTACACCGCTGTAGCACGCATCTCCCGATGAACGGCGGCGCCGAACCGCTCCGCCAGCAGCGTCTGCATCATCCTGCGAAAATCATCGAGCGATGGTGACGATCCGTCTTCGGCCTTCGCCGAGATATCGAATCGCTTCACTCCGCTATCCAGCGTCGATCGATCGGTCTGCTGACCTGCCCACGGCGGCCCGCCCACGACCTGAGTCGGTTTCACGTTGTACGCCCAGGAAACCAGATCGGCCACACTCATCGCTTCCATCGTCAGCCGATTCCCCGAAGGCGCTCCACCAATCATCGTAATCAGCGCGTCCGGCGGACGGGCCTTTACCGACGCCACCTCAAACCGCGCCTGGCTCCAGGCCGGCAGACAAATCGCAACCAGGCAAAGTACTCGCTTCATGTGGTCAGGTTAGACCCACTCCGGCGGGAAAAGTTAGTAACCTGACAAATCGGCGTTCTTTTCCTTCAAAACCCCCTTCCCGAAAGTTCATGTGGGGTATACTGTTCTCCATAGCTGGTCGTTTCTTTGGTGCTTGTCCTTCATCGCATTGATCCTCGGGGCTGCGCGGTAAGAACTGCGGCAGCCCCGTTTTTTATGCGGGAAGCGGTATCTGGAGCGGGCCAGTTGTGATCTTTTCAAAGAGGTTTCGGTAATGAAAGAAAAAGGTACAGTGAAGTGGTTCAATGCAGCCAAAGGTTTCGGCTTCATTCAGCGTGAATCGGGCGAGGACGTCTTCGTTCATTTCTCGGCGATTGAAGCTACCGGCTATCGTTCGCTCGACGAAGGCGCTCGAGTCGAGTTTGAGGTGACCCGCGGACCCAAAGGTCTGCAGGCCTCCAACGTCCACACCATCGCCGGCTAATTGCCCGAGCGGAGCCGGCCCGACCTAACCAGGCTGCACGGCCGGCTCCGCTGCGATAAAGGTAACGGTAAAGTAAATCTCAGATGAGTAAAGAAGACAGCATCGAAGTACAGGGCACCGTCGTCGAGAAATTCCCCAGCGGAAAATTCTCCGTTCAGCTTGATCATGACCGTCTGGTGCTCGCCCACCTCGCCGGCCGCCTGCGGCGCAATCGCATTCGCGTCCTCGCCGGCGACAAAGTCACCCTCGAACTCTCCCCCTACGATCTCACCAAGGGCCGCATCACCTTCCGCCATCGCTAGTGCCAGGGCCGCCAGTTCAAGCTCTTTTCGTTTTCGGCACCAGGCCGGAAGCCGTTAAGCTCTCCCCTGTCATTCTCTATATGCGGTCCCGGCCCGAGGATTTCCACGTCCAGGTTGCCGTCACCGGCCAGCACCGTGAAATGCTGGATCAAACCCTCGCCGTGTTCGGTATCGCTCCGGACTACGACCTGAATGTAATGACCCCCGGCCAGTCGCTCACCGCTTCCGCCGCGCGCATTCTCGCCGGAATGGAGCCGGTGCTCGCTGCCGCCCGCCCCCACATCGTTTATGTTCAGGGCGACACCAGCACCACGCTCTATGGTGCGATGGCCGCTTTTTACGCCGGCATTCCCATCGGCCACATTGAAGCAGGCTTGCGGACCGGCGACCTGAAACAGCCCTTCCCCGAAGAGCTGAACCGCGTCCTTACCGGCCGTCTCGCCACACTGCATTTCGCTTCCACCGCGGGCGCGTGCCGCAACCTCCTTTCCGAAGGCATCGATCCCGCCACTGTCCATGTGACCGGCAATTCCGGAATCGACGCCGTCCTGAACATCGCCGGAAAACTCTCCTCAGGCCTACTCCCCGGCTCAGACTACAGCTTTCTCAACCCCGGGAAGCACCTGGTCGTCGTCACCGCCCATCGCCGTGAAAGCTTTGGCGAAGGCTTCGAAAACATCTGCCGCGCGCTGCGTTCGCTCGCCACCCGCCCCGATGTCGAAATCGTCTACCCCGTCCATCGCAATCCCAATGTGCGCGATCCCGTCCACCGGCATCTCGAAAACGTCCCCACCATCCACCTGATCGATCCGCTGACCTACGTCCCCTTCGTCGATCTCATGCGCCGCGCCACCATTCTGCTCACCGACTCCGGCGGGATACAGGAAGAAGGCCCATCGCTCGGCAAACCGGTCGTCGTGATGCGCGAAAAAACCGAACGCCCCGAAGCCGTCGAAGCCGGCACCGTTCGCCTCGCCGGCACCGGTACCGATCGCGTCGTCAGCGACGTCAGCCGCCTTCTTGATGACCCCGCATTGCGCGAATCGATGTCCCGCATCCATAACCCCTACGGCGACGGTCACGCCAGCGAAAAAATAGCCGCCGCGACCCTGGCCTGGTTTGCCCGGAATCGGCCCAGCCAATGATATGATGCCGTGGTTAAGGAGTCCCGTATGTTCCGTCCATCCACCGCCGCAGTCCTCATCGGCATCGCCGCCGGTGTCTACGCTCTCTCCCAAACGCCATCGCCCGCGGGTCCTGCCGGATTCTCCGGACGCGGAGGCGGAAGAGGCTTCTCAGGCGGCGGACGTGGACGCCCCGCTCCCCCCACACGCGATCCGCACACCGAAGGCTACGTGAAAGCCACGGAACTCCCCGACGGCCAGGTGCCGTCCCCCAAAACCGACGGCAATTTCATCATTGGTGCCACCCACGACACCGCGCCGGAAATGAACGTGAACGACAGCGTGCCGCATGGCCAGATCGTCACTTTCACAATGGAGTCGACGGACAGCAAAATCTACCCCGGCATCGCCCGGGGACCTGCCCCCGGCGAAGCACCCGCCCAGCAGCCCACCGATCCTACGCAGCCGCGCGTCGTCCAGACGCACCCGCAGCCGTATTCCAGGAAGGTCGGCGTCTATATCCCGAAGCAGTACGTGCCCGGTACGGTCGCGCCCTTCATCGTGGGCGCGGATGGCATCGATAATTCGCTCTTCACCGCGCTCGATAATCTCATCGCGGAAAAGAAAGTGCCGGTCATGATCGCCATTTCCATCAGCAACGGCGGCGGCGATGCGCAGGGCAGCGAACGCGGTCTCGAATACGACACCATGTCCGGGCTTTATGCGGAATTCGTCGAGAAAGAAGTTCTGCCGCGCGTTGAAAAGGAAGCGAACGTCAAGCTGACGAAAGACCCCGACGCCCGCGCCACCATGGGCGGCAGTTCCGGCGGATCGGCCGCGCTGGAAATGGCCTGGTATCACACGGATCTTTATCACCGCGTGCTTACCTACTCCGGCACCTACGTAAATCAGCAGTCGCCCTACAATCCCGAAACCCCGCACGGCGCCTGGGAATTCCACGATCACCTGATCCCCGAAAGTCCCGCCAAACCGATTCGTCTCTGGATGGAAGTAGGCGACCGCGACCTCCTGATCCGCAACGACGGCTATCACGATTGGGTCCTCGCAAACGAGCATATGGCGAAAGTTCTCGCCGAGAAGGGCTATCACTACCAGTTCGTCTTCGCCATCAACGCCGGCCACACCGACCGCGCCGTCAAACAGCAGACGCTGCCGGAAGCTCTGGAATACATCTGGCAGGGCTACCCGATTAAATGAAGGCTTTGTGCTTTATCTGTGTGAATCTGCCGCCACTATCAGCTACCGAATCACCGGCGTTTCGAGCACCATTCCCAACCCATCCAGCAGCGTCCACGTGGATCGCTGATACGCGATCCACGCCTGCTGGTAACCCACATGCGCACTCAGCAGCGCGCTTTCCGAATTCGCTAACTGCGACTGCGAATCCAGCAGTTCAAACGCCGTAATCGTTCCGAGCTCATATTTCTGCTGCTCCGCATCGACATTTTTCTGAGCGAGATCCCGCGCCGTAATCGCCGCATCCACCGTCGCGCTCGCCAGATCGATCGAATTCAGCGCCCGCTTCACGTCTTCCACAATCTGCTCCCGCACCAGACGCTCGCTATACTCGTCGCGCGTCTTCTGCACCTCGGTTTGCACCAGCTGCGCCCGCGCACTACTGCTGCGCTGAGGCAGCGTCAGCGTCAGTGACGCCCCATAACTCGGATAGTTGAAGGCAAACACCTGCGTCAAACTGTCGCCCAGCCCGCCCGCCACCGCCGGCGTCGTAATCCCGAGCGGCCCCGTCACCGCTACCTGATTTCCACCCAGACCGGACGTCGACACATTCACCGCAAGATCCAGCCGCGGCAGCAGGAGATTCCGCGCTATCTTCGCCTGGATCTCATCCAGCACCACCTGGCGATGCGCCGCATCGAGCTCCGGACGCACGCGCGTCGCAGCGGTCAGCGCGTCTTCATACGGCAGAATGGAGCTTTTCGGCGGCAACTGCGCCGGATCGTCCTCCAGCACGATGTCCAGCGCACGCAATTGCGGCGTCAGGTCCGCGCCCATCATCCGCCGCAACGCATCCACATCCGCCTTGTAGATGTAGTCCGCCTGCACCAGATCCCGCTTGCGCCCCGCCACCTGTGCTTCGGACTGGAAAATATCGAGCTGCGCGAGCGCTCCCAGATCGAGCGCCTGCTTATCGTGATCGTATGACTTCTGCGCCAGATCGAGCGTTTGCTGGAGCACCTTCACGCTGTCGCGCGCCTGCACCGCAGTCCAGTAGGCGCTCGCCGCCGTTGCTACCAGATCTGCAATCCGCGCTTCGCTCTGCCGCGATGTGATGGTGAGCTGCGACCGCGCAATCTGGATCGGCCCCCGCACCTGTATGCGCGAACGATCCTGCAGG
>DASZVV010000030.1:0-7612 GCA_035546955.1 Bryobacteraceae bacterium | reverse complement strand
AACATCGCGTATTTTCTCCGGAAAACACACGGCCCGGACGCGATGATCGCCAATCCCGCCTACCGGCCCGAGTATTCCTTCGCGCGGTTTCAATATACGTGGGGCGTGTATATGAGCCGGCTGCTGCTGCGCGGCGACCCGATGCGTGCCGCCGCGCTCCTTATTCTCGCCGCTCTGCTGCTCGCCGCGGTGGCGTTCCGCTCACGCCGCCTGATCTTCTCCTGGATTGTTCTTTTCACCGCGATGCTGCCGGTGTCTTTCCTGCCGATCCGATCCGGCTACGTGCTCTACATCCCTTACATCGGTTGGTGCCTCTATGGCGCGATGGTTCTCGTGGCCATCCAGGATGCGATCGTGAGCCGCCTCCAGTCATACAAAATCGCTGTCGCATCCCTGTTCTTCGCGGTAATCGTGTGGCGGTTCGGCAAGATCAATCTCCACGCGCAACGAGTCGATCCCCGCCACGAACTATTCGATGAACCGGCGCTGGTTCGATCTACCGCAGCGCAGTTCCTTTCGATGGATGCCAGTTTCCCGCCGGGTTCCAGGCTTCTGCTGCTGCACGACCCATATCCCTCCGATGGCTGGACACCGTACTTCATCATCAAGCTGCTGTATCACGAAAAGCGGCTGAGAATCGACCGCCCGAAGATGATGGAAGGACGTCCGGTCGATCCCACCTGGTATCAGTACATCTTCGATTACGACAATGGCCGCTTCCGGCAGGTTTTGCCTTAAGGATTGCGGGACCAGCGCCACAGCGTGATGGAGACCGGCACCGCGATCACGGCGAACCCCACCATCGCGGCGGCAACCACCGCGGCGGACCACACGGCAAATGACGAAGCGACGAGCAGCGTCAGAACCGCCACCGCGCCGTACAGCACGCGCATCGCACAGGAATGCAGTGAAGCGATTCATACCACCACTACGGGGTGATGACACGAAATGTTAACTGCGAATCTACTGGTAGACGCCGGCCTTCCTGAAATCCCCGGCCTGCACAACCGATACCGCATCCGTAATGTGCTTCCGGAATGCCGCGTTCACCTGATCCAGCGTCAGCGCTGCCAGCTTCGCATCCATCTGGATATCCCAATCGAGTGTGCGGTCCTGATCCGAGCGCGTCAGAATCAGGCTCAGAATATTCGTATCGCCCGAACGCGCAAGAACCCGCGCATCCCGAAACGCCTTCTTCGCACCATCCAGTTCCTGCTGCGTGAAGCCGTCCGCGAGCGTCTTTTTCAGTTCATCGCGGAAGCTCGCTTCCACTTTCGGCGAGTTCTTCGGATTGCTGATCACGCCAACCGACAGCACTGCCGCATCGCCATCGAACGGAGCTGTGAACGAACTGCTCGCGCCGTAACTCAGCCCTTCCTGATTGCGAATGCGATTCGGCCAGCGCGACGAAATCTCGCCGCCCATCATGTAGTTCGCGAGCACCATCGCCGCATAATCCGGGTCTGTGTCGTGCATCTGCAGCCGCCATGCGGCGTAGAAGTACGCGTTCTCCTTGTCCGGCGTTTCGATCTTCTGATCGACAGGCGTCACGGGTAGATATTTCGAATCGATCCGCGCATAAGAAGCCGAACTCTTCCAGTTCCCAAACAGCTCGGCAGCAGCTTTCTGGACTTCATCCGTCTTCATCGCGCCCACCGCCACCAGATAGCCGTTCGAAGCGCCGTAGAACTCCTTATAGAACGCCTTCACGTCATCGAGCGTGAGCTTCTTCAGATCTTCAATCTGCTCGTCGATACTGCGCGGATGCCGTACATCGCTCCTCGGAAACGGGCTGATGTTTGCCTGCAGCGCCTGGCTCGCCAGAACGTTTGGCTCCGTACGGCCGCGCTCGATGCTCGTGATCAATTGCTGGCGAATCTGATCGAAATCCGCTTCGGGAAACGCCGGATCCTTCAGAATCTGCGCCATCAGCCGCATCGCCGGAATCAGATTTTCCGACATCGTGCGGATGGAACCCGATACCGCGGCCAGCGCGCCGCCCGCTCCCCTGCCCCCGCCGCGGCCCACGTTGATCGTCGCGTTCAACTTCTGGATCGCATCGGCAATCTGCTGCCGGTTCATCGTGCCCGTGCCGCGCATCAGCAGCGCGCCCGCCATTTCGGCTGCCGCATATTTTCCGTTGAGTGATTTCTCATCGCCAAACCGCAGCGTCAGATTGAGATCCACCAGATCGCCGCGCGTTGCCTTCGGCAGAAGCGCGAGGTGAATGCTCCCTGGGAGCTGGGTTCGAATGATCCGCTTCTCCACCGCGGCCGGCGCGGGATCGAGCACCTCACCTTCCTGCACCTTGACATTCGGCTTGTATTCCGAAAGGAGCTTGTCCATCGAAGGCGCTTCCGGCACCACCGTGCGATCCGGCGCGGTATCCGGAATAAACACACCCACCGTCCGGTTCGAATCCTTCAGATACAGCTTCGCCACCCGCACGATATCTTCCGGCGTAACGGATTTAATCTCGGCGTAATTGGTGTAGAGCAACCGCCAGTCGCCGTCGGCCACGACTTCCGTCAGAACGTCCACCGCCATCGACTGCGTGTTCGAAAACTCGCGATCCATGCGCTGGATAATGCGCTCCTTCGCGCGGTCCACTTCCTCTTTGGTAGGCGGCTCATTGACCAGACCCGCGATCGTCTGGAGCATCGTCTTCTTCACCTCGTCCAGATCCTGATCGTTGCTGAGACGCGCGCTGAATTCGATCAGCCCGGGATCGTGCGGCTCCGAAGCCGACATCGACGCCGACATTGCCTTTTTGTTATCGACCAGCGCCTTATACAACCGCCCGGTGCCGTTCGGCCCCTCCATAATTCCTGACGCCACTTCGAGCACGGCCGAATCCGGGTTCGCCATCGACGGCCCGTGATACGCCATGATGAAGTTCTTGCCGCTGCCGACGCGCCGCAGTTCCACCGTGCGCTCGCCGTCCTGCGGCGGCTCAACCGTGTAGGTCTCATCCAGCTTCCGTGCAGGCCGCGGAATCGCCCCCACTGACTCCATCGCCATCTGCAGAGTCTTCGCCGGATCGATCTGGCCGCCGACGATCAGCACTGCATTATCCGGCTGATAGTACTTCTTGTAAAACGCCTCCAGCCGGTCGATCGGTACGCGCTCGATATCCGCCAGCGAACCGATCGTCGACTTCCCATAGTTGTGCCACAGATAGGCCGTCGAAGAGACGCGCTCGTCCAGAATACGCACCGGATTGTTCTCTCCGCTCTCGAATTCGTTGCGCACCACGGTCATCTCCGTATCGAGCAGCGGCTTCTCGATCCGCATATTGACCATGCGAGTGGCTTCAAGGCCGAGCGCCCACTTCAGATTCTCATCCGACGCACTGACCGTTTCGAAGTAATTGGTGCGATCCACATCCGTGGTGCCGTTCCAGGCGGCGCCATGATCGGTCAGCTCCTTTTTAATATTGCGCCCATCTTTCGAAAGGATGAAGTTCATATGCTCCAGCAGGTGCGCCATGCCGCTCTCGCCATAACCTTCATGGCGAGAGCCGACCAGGTACACCATATTGACGGAGACCTTCGTGCTCGACGAATCCGGCAGCAGAAGCACACGAAGTCCGTTCGGGAAAGCGTATTCCGTGATTCCCGCCATTGACGGGCCTTTCGTCACCCCAGGCGGGAGTGTCTGGGCGGCCGCGACGAAGACCAGCAAACTCGCGGCAAGCGCAATACGCTTCAGCATTCAGATCCTACTTTCCGGCTGCGTAAGCCTTGTACAGATCGTCCATATGGGTATCCGCCAGAGTGCCGGGATGAATCACGACGCGATAGCGGAACCGCATCTTTTCGCCCGGCTTCAGCGTGACGGAGCCATCCGGCTCCTTCTTATTGGTGAACGCACTGCGGCCGAAAATGTTAGCAGCGAACAGGCCGTAGCCGCGGGCGTGCCAGTACGTGGGATGTCCGGGATTCTCGGGGTAATCCATAATGGCAATCCCCACCTTCTCGCCCTGCACGGTTCCCGAATAATCCATCCAGTTGGCGCGGGTGCCCCAGCAATTCTTTTCCGTGGTCTTGCCGTCGGCGCAGGTCATCACGCCGGTGCGCGTGGGTACTTTCGGCTGCGTCTTCGTGCCGGGCGCGTTCGGCTCTTCCAGTTCCGAGGCCAGACGAATTCCGAACACGCCATCTTTCTCATCCTGGAAAGTAACCATATCCTGTGCCGTCAGCGTAAAATCGAAATCCACCACGCGATTCGGACCGCCGTCATGGAAAATCATCCTGCGGTTTTCGATCAGCACAACTTTTCCGTCCGGCTGCTTCCAGTCGGCAGTCGAATCGATCTCGCCCTGTTTCTTCCCGCTTTCCACCTTATCGATTTTCGTGATGAAGATGTGGCCCAGATTCGGCTGCTTGTACGTGAATTCGTTGTTCCAGTAGTCGATGCCATTCACCTTCGAATGGGCAAACCAGACCGAGCGCTGATGCGGATGATCGGTCGACTCGCCATCGATCTTTTCCATCGGAAATCCGCGCGTCACAATCACGCCCGAAGGCGCCCGCAGGGGATAAAGGTACGGCTTCGGAACGTCGTCACCGTAAAAGAACGTGGTATACGGCTTGCCATCGATATCGACAGTGATTTGATTCTTACCCTGGGTGATCTTGACCTGGGCAGCGAGCGGCAGCACGGCCGCGAGTACCAGAAAGGGCAGCTTATACATGCTAATTAGTAAAGCACAATCGGCGGTTCACGATGCCCGGCAGCGTCCGTGACGTTCATTCCTGGCTCGCTCGGATTCACGCTGGCCCGCCTGAGAATCCTGACCACCTGAAAGCAACTGGAATGTCAGCCCCTGATATCATGCAGAGTCGATCCGATTTCGAGGAGGCTCCCCCATGTCCAGACGTCTCATCCTGACCATCCTGCTCGCGCTGGCCGCTCTCCCTGGTCTGCGCGCCATGACGCAGGATGAACGCCGCCAATACCTCCAGAAACTCGAAACCATCATCCCCAAAGTTCCGAGCTTCGAAGCCTGGCAGCAAAAGTCCGGCGAACTGCCTCCGGATTTCGACGCCCTGCCGCGCCAGAATGATCTGCCGGACCCGTTGAAATTCCTCGACGGACGCCCCGTCCGCACGCCCGCCGACTGGAAAGCGCGCCGCGCCGAAATCGCCAGCCTTTTCGCAAAATACCAATCGGGCACCATGCCGCCGCGGCCGAAGCTCGATCACGCCGTCGTCCTCGATGAAACAAAGGAAAACGGCTACATCGTCCGCAACGTGCGGCTCGAATTCGGCCCTGGCGACAAGGGCACCATGCGCGTGCGCCTGACGATTCCCGATGGCAAAGGGCCGTTCCCTGTCCTGATGTCGCCGGGTTTCGCCGGATGGGGCGCCGCCCTCCGCCGCGGCTATATCAACGCCGGCTTCGCCGCGAGCGACGCCATGGATGATGCCGCCGCCCTCGCCGATCTCTACCCCAACTACGATTTCGCCCTGCTCCCGCGCCGCGGCTGGGCCGCCGGCATGGTGGTCGATTATCTCGCCACTCTGCCCCAGGTCGATATGAAGAAGATCGCGCTCTTCGGCTATTCGCGCGATGGCAAAATGGCCGCGTTCGGCGCTGCGCTGGACGATCGGATCGCCGCCGTGATTCCGGCCAGCACCGGAGTGGGCGGCGTACTCCCGTGGCGCCTCTCCGGCGAACGCAACGCGGGCGAAAGCATCGAATCCACCACGCGCTCCTTTCCCACCTGGTTCATTCCGCGCCTGCGCTTCTTCTCCGGCCGCGAAGACCGGCTGCCGATCGACGGCAATCTCCTGATTGCCTGGATCGCGCCGCGCGCCGTCCTCATCGAATACGGCCTCAATGATCAGGTTTCGAACACCTGGGGCGATGAACAGGCCTATTACTCGGCGTTGAAAGTCTACAAGCTGCTGGGTGTACCCAATCGCCTCGGCATTCTGCGCGTCCCTGGCTTCCACGGCGCGAATGATCAGGAAGCCTGCATGGACTGGCTCGATATCCAGTTCGGCCGCTCCACGCGCACCTGGGACAACCATCTGCTCTTTCCCTGGAGCATCGATAAATGGCGCACGGACAGCAAGGAATCCGTCGACCTGCTGAAGTATCCCCGCCAGGCGGCGAACGCGATTCTCGCGAGCGTTTCTTCCATGGCGGATTGGACGGCGAAAGCCGACAGCATCCGCAAATCGATCTCCTGGATGCTCGGCGATGAGCCGCCCATGATGCCGCCTGTCGCGCGCGGCGCGTTCGGGCGCGGCCCCGGCCGGCCAGGCGCCCCCAGCGGACGCGGGCCCGCAATCGCCGGACGCGGCGCTCCCGGCGGACGCGGCGTCACGAATTCAAATCCCGGGCAGCTCGCGCCCGATCTCGTCCAGTGGGTAATCCAGCAGGGCGGCACGTCCTACGGCTGGCTGCAGCCGCAGGCGAGTGAGGTCACTTCACGCCCCGTCACATTCGGCTATAACGTCCGGGGGGATCTCTATTACCCGGCCAATACTCCGCCGAATACGAAGCTGCCCACCGTCATCTTCCTGCACGGTTTCAGCTATCCGCTCGGCTACATGTGGGTGTATCGCTCGGATCTGCATCCGATCCTCGCCCTCACTCAGGCTGGTTACGCCGTGCTCGCGTACGATCAGAGCGGCTTCGGCGCACGCATGGCGGAGACCGGGCCGTTCTATGACCGCTATCCGCACTGGTCGCGCATGGGCCGCATGGTGGAAGACGCGCGCAGCGCAATCGACGCGCTCGAAAAAGATCCGGTTGTCGATGGTTCGAAGATTTCAATCTTCGGGTATTCCATGGGCGGCATGGTCGGGCTCTACACCGCCGCGCTCGATCCTCGCGTGAAAGGTGTCGTCTCGATATCCGGATTCACCCCGATGCGCAGCGATCCGATGTCGAAGGGCGACGGCGGTATCGCGCGCTACAGCGAAGTGCACTCCCTGATCCCGCGCCTCGGCTTTTTCATCGGCCACGAGCAGCAGCTTCCGTACGATTTCAACGAGCTGATCGCAACGATTGCGCCGCGCGCCACCCTCATCGTGGAACCGCAGCTCGACCGCGACGGCACGCCGGCCGATGTCCACACCGCCGTCGACCAGGCGCGCAAAATCTACGAACTGCAGAACGCCGGGAATAATCTCGCGCTCTACGAGCCCTGGGATTACACGCGCCTTCCCAACGCCACGCAGGACTGGATCATCGACTGGATGAAGAAGACGGTGAAGTAGCTCAGACTGCGGCCAGACTCCCGCAATCGATCACAAACCGGTATCGCACATCGCCGCGCACCACGCGTTCGAACGCCTCATTCACCTTCTGGACCGGGATGACCTCAATGTCGCTCGTGATGTTGTGCTTCCCGCAGAAATCCAGCATCTCCTGCGTCTCCGCAATCCCGCCAATCATCGACCCCGCAATCGAACGCCGCTTCGCGATCAGTGGAAATCCATTCACCGGCACTGCATCATCCGGCACTCCGACCATCACGAGCGAACCATCGGTTGCCAGAAGACTCACAAACTGATCCCAGTTGCTCGCGGCAGGAACCGTATTCACGATCAGGTCGAACTGTCCCTTGAGCTTTTCGAAAGTCTCAGGATCGGAG
>DASZVV010000029.1:0-9180 GCA_035546955.1 Bryobacteraceae bacterium | reverse complement strand
ACGCGACATCTATCTGGTGGGAAGCGTGCGCCGGGCAGAGGCCCGGCGGCAGGCCCGAGGGCCCGCCCCACGGAAGTTGCTAGAACGGAACGTCGTCGTCCGTGATGCCCTGGCCGTAGTCGTCCTGTGGAGCGGGCTGGTGCGAAGCGCCGCCGCCGCGCTGGGCGCTGCGC
This sequence comes from Bryobacteraceae bacterium, assembly GCA_035546955.1. Taxonomy (GTDB): domain Bacteria; phylum Acidobacteriota; class Terriglobia; order Bryobacterales; family Bryobacteraceae; genus BOG-234. The sequence goes on along the minus strand of DASZVV010000029.1, from coordinate 9,007 downwards.
GGCATCGAAACCGGCTGGCCGAAATCGTCTCCGCCGCGGTCTCCGCCCCCGCCCTGGCCACCGAGCAGAATCACGTCGTCGGCCACGACTTCGGTGGCGTAAACTTTCTTGCCATCCTTATCGTCGTAGCTGCGCGTCTGGATGCGGCCTTCCACATAGACCTGCTTGCCCTTCGTCAGGTAGTTGGCGAGATTTTCCGCGCGCCACAGAACCACGTTGGTCCAGTTGGTCTCTTCTTTCCACTCACCCGACTGCTGATCTTTCCCTCGCCGGTTCGTCGCCACCGAGAAGCGCGTGACAGCAGCCCCTCCGGGAGTGAACTTCGTCTCGGCGTCTCGCCCGAGATGACCGACCAGAATGACTTTGTTGACGCTGCGCGATGCCATATAACCCGCCACTTTAACACAGCGTGAAATCAGAACCGAAGGAATTCGCCGGCGCCTGATGCCGAGACAGCTCTACTGCTTCGCAATAACGAGAGTCCGGATTCTTTTGTAGGTCGCGGCGGAAACCACGCCCTTGCTCGAAAGCTGGGTCTTGTTGGCGTAAGGCCGGTTTTTGACGATCTTCGCCGCGAGAGCGTCCTGAATGCCAGGAAGTGTTTTCAGCTCGTCGATCGTCGCGTGATTGATATCGATCAGATCCCGGCGCACCGGAGTGGAGGTCGCCTTCGCCGGTTTCGGCGGGCGGGCGGCAAGGGCTGGTCCGCCGCGGAGCGAAACGAGAAAAATTGCGAGGTACAGGGCTAATGCAGAGTAAGGTTTCACGGCCTCAATCTATTCGATGATACCCGCGGCAACCTGAAAAATGTACGTTTATTCCCCATTGCCCACAACTAAGCGGAACCTGCGAACTTCGTTTGGCATAATAACTACATATGTCCCCCACCTTTTGGCCTTCATTCGAAGGAGCGGTTCGCATTTCCGGATCGCGCGCGCGACGGATTGCGATGGCGTTGGCTCTCATGTGCGGACTGAGCCTCGTCGCGCCTTCCGTGCGGGCGGAAGATCGGCCGGAAGCGCCGACGGTCGTGGAAGAGATCGTTGCTAAGGTCAATGGCGCGATTGTGACTCGCGGACAACTTGAGAAAGACACCCAGGAGGTTGACGCCGAGCTCCGGCGGCAAGGGGCGGGACGGCCCGATCTCGACAAGATGATCGATCAGGCGAACAAGGATCAGCTTCGCAATGAGATCGATCAGCTTCTTCTGGTACAGAAGGGCAAGGAGCTCGACATCAAGGTGGACGACGATCTCAAGCGCGACATCGCCACGATGCAGTCGGAAAGCAAGATCGCCGATCCCGACAAATTCCATGACTACGTGCGCAATGCGACAGGAATGTCCTTCGAAGACTTCCAGCAGAAGCGCAAGGACGCGCTCATTGTGGATCGCGTGGTGGGAGATCAGGTGTGGCGCAATATCGTGATTCCCGATGCGCAGCTGAAAAAGTATTACGATGACCACAAGTCGGATTTCGTCCGTGTGGAATCGGTTACGCTGCGCGAGATCCTGATTTCGACCGGTGACGGGAAGCCGGAAACGGTGGCTGCAGCGCGGAAGAAGGCCGACGGACTGCTCGCACGCGCCCGCGGCTCGGCGGATAAGTTTTCCGACCTCGCACGGCAGTATTCCGATGCGCCGAGCGCGGCAGACGAGGGCCTGCTGCCGTATCCCTATGAACGGGGCAAAGGCGCGGATCCCAACCGCCAGCTCAACAAAGCGATCGAGGATATCGTCTTCACTCACGAGAAAGGATACGTGACAGACGTGATCCAGATTCGCGGCGTGGGCTTTGCCATTTACAAAATCGAAGACCACACCCCGGCGGGCCAGGCCACCTTCGATGACGTGAAGAACCAGATCAACAACATCCTGGCGAAGCCGATCGCCGAGCCGAAGCTGCGCGAATATCTGACCGGCCTGCGGCGGGATGCCTTTTTGCAGATCAAGGATGGCTACACCGATACTGGCGCCGCCCCTGGTAAGGACACGGCATGGCGCGATCCGGCGAAGCTGATGCCGGCAACCACCACCAAGGCACAGGTGGCAAACCAGCGGCACATGAAGAAATTCCTGCATGTGATTCCGTACGGCTACACGGCCGAGAAGGACACGGCGCCGGCCGCTCCTGCTACCCAGACGCCGGTTGAGCAGACGCCGCCTGCCAATAACGCGGACGGCAGTCCCCGCTGATGAAAAGCCCGTTTGTTCGCGAACTGAAACCGGATGAAATCGCAACCGCTGTCTTCCTGGTTCAGTCGAAGGAAATCCGCCAGAAGCGCACCGGCGAGCCCTACCTGTCGCTGACGCTCTCCGACCGCAGCGGCGAGATCGACGCCCGCATGTGGGACAACGTGACCGAAGTGATGGATACGTTCGAGCGCGATCACTTCATCAAAATCCGCGGACAACTGCAGATCTACAACACGCGCCCGCAGTTCATCATCCACCGGCTGCGGCGGATGCTCGATACGGAAGTCGATTTCACCGATTTCTTTCCGGCTTCTGCGCGCGATCCCAATGAGATGTGGAGCGAGCTGCGACAGATGGTGGCCGAGCTGCCGAACGCCGATCTGCGAAGGCTCCTCGACGCATTTCTCGACGATCCGGAAATCGGCGCGCGCTATCGCGTCGCGCCGGCGGCGAAATCGATCCACCATGCGTTTCGCGGGGGCCTGCTCGAACATGTCCTCTCGCTCTGCGCCCTGGCCCGCCCCGTGGCGGCGCATTACAGGACGGTGGACTGGAGCCTGCTGGTCACCGGAATCGTCCTGCACGATATCGGAAAGATTTATGAGCTGACCTATGAGCGCGGCTTTGGCTACTCGGCCGAAGGGCAGTTGATCGGGCATATCGCCATTGCGCTGCGGATGCTCTCCGATAAACTGCGAGCATTTCCGGAGTTCCCGGAAAAGCTCCGGACACTGGTGGAGCACCTGATCCTGAGCCACCATGGGAAGCTGGAATTCGGCTCGCCGAAGGTGCCTCTGTTTCCGGAGGCGCTGCTGCTTCACTACCTGGACGACATGGATTCCAAAATGGAGTGCATGCGGGCGGCGGCGGAAAAGGGCGCGCTGGCGGAGGGATTGTTCACGGCGTGGAGCTCGGCGCTGGAACGCGTGGTATTACGGAAAGATCGTTATATGGCGGACGCGAGCGCCTGTGAGCCGGAACCCGGCGAGCAGCCCGCGCCCGAGGGGGAGCCCGTTCCGGTTGGGAACGGCTCAGAATTTGGCGATAAACTGCGGGCAGCGCTGGCGGGGGGCCAGCAGCCGGACGCGGAAAGGAATCACGAGAATGCCTAAAGATCGCGAGCTGCCTCCCCCGTTGGAAATGGCATGTCTGAATGCCCTGTGGGAACTGGGAGAAGGGAATGTGGAAGAAGTTCGCGTCTGCGTCTCGCGGGCCCGTCCACTGGCGTATACGACTGTACTCACCCTGCTGGATCGCCTTTCCCGCCGTGGCGCCGTCTCGCGCCGCAAGGAAGGCCGCGGATTTCGCTATCAGCCGGCGATTGACCGCGACAAGCTGCGCCGCCTGGCGCTGACGCAGTTTCTCGATCACCATTTCAACGGATCGGTCGATACCCTGCGCGAGTTCCTGAGTGCCGTGCCGCAGGAGCCGCTCACGCTCGCCGTGGCTGTTGGCAGCACGGCGGGAGCGGCGGAGGAAGTGGCCGCGAGCGCCGCGGCGGCCGGTGACGCGACGGTCCGCGATCCGCTCGCGTGAAAATCCTCGTCCGGGCCACGAACTGGCTGGGCGATGCTGTCCTCTCCCTGCCGGCCATTCGCGCTCTGCGCAGCGCCCATCCGAAAGCGGAAATCGTTGTGCTGGCGCGCCCATGGGTCGCCTCCCTTTACGACGGCGAACGCTCGATCGATCGCGTGATTTCGCTGACGCCGGCTTCGGGCATGCGCGACTGGCAAGCCAAGTGGCGGCTCGGCAGTGAACTCCGAAAAGAACGATTCGATCTCGCGCTGCTGCTCCCGAACTCCTTTGAAAGCGCGGCAATCGTCTGGCTCGCACGGGCACGGCGGCGGGTCGGCTACGCCCGCGATGGACGCGGCTTTCTGTTGACGGATTCGATCGATGTGCCCCGTCCCGGCGAGATTCCCGCACACGAGCGCTATTACTACCCGGAGCTTCTGCGCCGCGCCGGTTTGATCGAGAAGCTGCCCGAAATCGAGGAGATCCTTTTCGACCGCCTGCCCGACTCCCGCGCGCGCGGCGAGGCGCTGTTTGCGGCGCGTGGCATCGCGCTGCCGGTCATCGGGGTGAATCCCGGGGCGGCATTTGGCACCGCTAAACGCTGGCTGCCTGAGCGATTTGCCGAAGCGGCCCGGCGTCTGGCATCGGCGCGGTCTGCCTCCATCGCGGTGTTCGGTTCGGAGGCGGAGCGCGGGCTTTGCAGTCAGGTTGCGGCCGGCTCCGGAGGGCGCAATCTGGCGGGAGCGACTACCCTGAGGGAGTTCATCGACATGACTGCGGCCTGCAGCCTGTGCCTGACGAACGATTCGGGGGCGATGCATGTGTGCGCCGCGGCCGGCGTACCATCCGTCACCGTCTTTGGCCCAACCGACGAAGTCCGCACCGGACCAGTGAGCCCGCGCGCGCGGGTTCTTCGCGAACCTGTCGATTGCGCACCCTGCGGGCGGCGCGAATGCCCCATCGATCACCGGTGCATGACTCGAGTCACGGTGGATCGCGTCATCGCCGCCACGGAAATCAAGGAGTTCCAGCCTTGATAGACTACGGTTTGCCGCGCGACGTTAACAATATCCTCATTGTGCGTCTGGGCGCCATGGGCGACATTCTGCACGCGCTTCCGGCTGCCACCGCGCTCCGGCGCAGCTTTCCGGCAGCCCGTCTGGTCTGGGCAGTAGACGCAAAATGGGCGCCTCTCCTCGAACGAAATGGCATCGTCGACGATGTTGTTCTGTTCCACCGTCACCATCCAGGCAGATGGAACGAAACCCGCCGGGCGCTCCGGTCGTACCATTTCGATCTGGCTATCGATTTTCAGGGATTGATCAAATCTGCGCTCGTTGCGCATTTCGCTCGCCCGGAGCGGATTGTCGGCTATGATGCCGGCATTGCGCGGGAACGCCCGGCGAGCTGGTTTTATTCGACATGCGTCCGCCCGAAGTCGGTTCATGTGGTCGATCAGGCGCTGGAGCTTGCGGCCGCCGCGGGAGCGGAGCGCTCCCAGCTGGAAGCATGCGCTCGCGTGTTTCCCATGCCCGCCGGGATGCCCGAAGGCAACTTACCCGAAGGTCCATTCGTATTCGCCTGCCCGCTCGCCGGGTGGACTTCCAAACAATGGCCGCTCGATTATTACAGGCAGCTCGCGGAAATGGTGCGGACGCGGTTGGGGATGCCTCTCGTGATCAATGGCGCGCCTGGTTCTCTGCCCGACGCGGGTTGGGCCGTCCGCCACGAGAGCGGCATCGCGGGGCTGATTGACGCAACCCGGCGCGCCGCGCTCGTGGTCGGGGTCGACAGCGGCCCGCTGCACCTCGCGGCCGCGCTGGGAAAATCCGGCGCCGCAATTTTCGGACCCACGGACCCCGCGCGCAACGGTCCCCGCGGCGGCGATTTTGAAATCTTTCGGACGAGCGGCGTCGAAACCACGCATCGACGCGGCGACTCAATCCATCCTTCGATGCAGGCCATCACGCCGGCGCAGGTTTTCGCGGCGCTGGCCAGCCGCATAGGTTGTCACGCATAGTGCGGCGCCACTGGTTTCCGAAGCCCTATGCGGATGTGGTGGCGCGGCTGCGGGTTCCGGCCGGATTCCTGCTGCTCGCCGCCTTCGCGTGGTTTTCTCGTCCGACCGCGGCATCGCTCTGGTGGGGACTCCCGATTTCCCTTTGCGGGCTCGCGCTTCGCGCCTGGGCCGCGGGACATCTGGCGAAGAACCAGCGCCTCGCCAAATCCGGGCCGTACGCAGCAACACGAAATCCACTTTATTTAGGGACACTTATTACTGCTCTTGGCCTCGCGGCGGCCGGCAACAGCGTTGTGCTGGCGGCCATTTTCGTTTTGATATTTCTGATGGTCTATCTGCCGGCGATCGAATTGGAAGAACAGCATCTGACGGCAATATTGCCGGGCTATCGTGAGTTCGCGGCGCGTGTGCCGCTGCTGGTGCCCCACTGGCCGCGCACGTGGGGGCCGGATTCCTTTTCGTTCGCGCTCTATCGGAAGAATCAGGAATATCAGGCCCTGATTGGATGGCTGGCCGGGATCGCATGGCTGGCCATCCGTTTCCGCGTTATCCATGGTTAACTTCCTGAATACAAAGCCCGAGTAAATCGTTTTTTGACCATATTTTCGGGTGTAAAAAGCAGCTCAATCGCTGAAATCTATGGGATAATTCTTACCATGCCCCAACATTGGCTTCGTGTGGGAGCGCTCCTTGCTCCCGCGCTGCTATTCCTGCGTGTGGCCTCCGCCACGGATCTTCCCCGATATACCTTCAATGAACTGACTGACAGCGCCGAAGTCGTTGCCACTGGCAACATTACGCGCACCTGGGCCGATTGGGATCCGGATCACGCCTATATCTGGACCCACTACGAGCTCGCTGTCACGGACGTCGAGAAAGGGACCGCGGGATCATCCATCGATATTGCCGAGCCGGGCGGCAGCCTCAACGGCGTGCGGATGAGCATCGCCGGAGCGACGGGGTACAGCGTGGGCGAACACGTTCTGGTATTTCTCTCGCGCATGCCGAACGGTTATCTCAGAACAGCCGGTTTCGGGCAGGGCAAGTTTTTCATCGAATCGAATAACCACCTGCGGGCGGAGATCGCGCTGAAGCCTTCGGCAGTGGGAGGCGTGCAGATGCGGTCGCTGGATGGCATGAGCCTCAATCAGGCTGCGCAACTGGTCGGAGCCCGCGTGCGGGTGTTCAGAGGTGTCCGCTAATGAAAATCACTGCTCCCGCGATACTGGCAATCGGCGCCATCATGATCCCCGGCGCATTCGGCTACAACGGTGAGACGTTTCCCTCGGGCGGACAAAATATTCAGGTTCTGCATCCGGACGCCGCAAGTCTTCAGTTCTACCTCAACTCCGCGGTAGTGGCAGGGGCTTCCAGCAGCCGCTCGGGCCTGACGGTGATTTCGGCCGACAGCAACCCGAAGGTTGCAGTGGAAGCGGCAATGGCCTCCTGGAATAACGGCGCCTCTTCGGGCGTTCATTTTAATGCGCTGCAGTCAACAGATGTGGCCCACAATCCGAGTGACTGCAGGAATACAATCGCGATTGGCACCACGGATGGCGATCTGAGCGTCCTTGGCTTCGTCTCTCCCACTACGCCCGGCGCGGTGGCCGTGACCCAAAACTCCTTCGTCCAGAGTGCGGGCAGCGTTTGCGGCGGCTCCACCAGCGTACCCGCCGGATCGATCATCGACTCCGACATCGTCATCAATCCCTACGTGCAGTTCTCGACAACCGGCGCGGCCGGCACAACCGATTTTCAGGCTGTGATGACTCACGAGATGGGCCACGTGCTCGGAATGAATCACTCCACTCTTCTGGGCGCCACCATGTATCCCTACGCGTCCATGCATGAGCGGCACCTGAGCGCGGATGAAAAAGCATTCGTCGCCAATTTCTACGCGACGGGTGCGACCGCTACCGGAATCGTCAGCGGCACGGTCACGCTCGGCGCCAGTCCGCTGAAATTCGGCGTCGTCGTCCTTACCGAACTGTCCGGAACTGGCAGCATGATCACGACGTTGAGCGGCGCGGACGGCACATACTCCGTTCGCGTGCCTTCCGGTACTTACAACGTCTATGTGGAGCCGTTTAACGGGCTTGTGACGACGAATAACATCTACGATCTGACAACTTCGAACGGCGTTCTCAATGCGGCGGCCGTCACCACGGGCTTCCAGCCGACCTTCGCTGGCGGCAACAGCGCAAGCCCCACAACGTTTACCGTGGCGACCGGCGCGACAGTCACCGCAGACATCGCGGCCGTGAGCGGCGTCTCTTCCCTTTCGCTGCCTGTTTATGGAATCGTGCCCACCGGCGCATCGATCGCCAGCGACAGTTTCGCGGCTTATGGGAACAGCATCGTGGTGAATGGAAATACCTCCTACGATCTCCTGCTCACGGGGGCCGGGATCGATTCCTCCGTTACTGTGTCGTACATCGGCACCAATGTCACCGTAAAGGGCGCGCCGACCGCGATTGCGGGAGTGACCGTGTCCGGTCTGCCCGTCTACCGGCAGACTCTCGATATTGGACCCCAGACGACTCCCACCACCGGCACAATCGCCATCACGAAGGGAACAACGTTCCTGCCGATTTCAGGCTTACTGGATATTGAGCCCAATATTCCGACGATCAGCAATGTGCAGGATGCGGAGAGCGCCAGTAAAACGATCGCTGCCGGCCAGTACTTCACCATCTACGGCAGCAATCTCGCGAGCACCAGCAGGGTCTGGAATACCGCCACTGACTTCACCGATGGCGTCGCGCCGGGCAATCTTCTCCCCACCAATCTCGATGGCGTTTCCGTAGCGATCAGCGGCCAGCCCGCATCGATCTTTTCCGTGTCACCCACGCAGATCAATGCCATAGCCCCAGGAAGCCTGAGCGCCGGCCCGGCAAGCGTCGTGGTCTCGAACAGTCTCTCCTCCAGTTCCACGTTTACCGGCACCACCATCGCGTCGGCATCGCCTTCATTCTTTATCTACAGCGGGGGCAGTAAATATTATCCTGCCGCCGTTCACCTCGATGGGTCGCTCGTCGGAGATCCGGCGGTCACTCCGGGCTCGGGCAAGGTGAAAGCGGGCGAGACCATCCTCATGTTCGCTACCGGCCTTGGCTCCTCCAATGGAAGTGTGGTCGCGACCGCGGCGGCATTTCCCTCCGCTGGAATGTCCGTCAGCGCCGGCTCCAACGCGCTGAATGTTCTGGGGGCGGCTCTGGTGTACGCGGGCGAATACCAGATCAACGTTCAGATTCCGTCTACCCTCGCGGCAGGCGATT